>URPS01000012.1 GCA_900549855.1 uncultured bacterium
AGATCCCCCCCCCCCTCACCGCATTCGTAGTTCACTAACGTTCACACGACTGCGACCTCCCTAATAAGGATGGTTGCACTCCTTCCCTTTTTAGGGAAGGTATTACATCACACTTACAAGCTGGTAAGTATAATTACAAGTTTGAAAGTAAAGTGCAAAGAGTATTAGCCCGTAAGGGACACTATTAATTAGTTGTAATCTCTAAGTGGAGGACGAGTGTTGTCAAAGTTGCCGTAAAGATTATTTTTTCTTGTTCTTTGAATATTAATCGGAGTGTACAGGCTTTGATTATCTAAATTCTTTTTGTAGTTTATATTCTGAACGTTATTTTCTTGAACAGTTTGTTTCACAGCAGAATTACTTTCTATTACTGGTTCTGCCTTTACTTCCAACTGTTTTTGAAGAGCTTTTTCTTGTGCACGTTGTGCTCTATTTTCTTTGAATTGTTGGTATCTGGATTTTGTTTTCTCTTTTGTATCGTTAATCTTTTCTTTTGTGTTTGCAATTTGAGCATCTACTCTTGATTTTGCAACAGCATAATCTTTTTTGCCTTCTTTATGCCATCTTCTGTATTTTTTAGTAAACACATTATCAAAGTTACCCATATCATAATAAATCTGATTGGATTCTTTGTTGTATGTTTGAGGTGGCAATACTTTTAACTGAACATTTTGTGCGATTTCCGGACAAAGCATTCTGGAATAATCTCTTATTCTTGAAAGTTGTTCAGTTTGAGGAGAAGGACCTCTTGTTATGATTCTGTTTTCAACTACGCTGATTGTTTTGTAAAAAGTATTTGACCATAAAACGGTATTGTTTTGTGTGTCTACTAAAGCTGCATAAGTATTGATTTTGTACGCAGGATCAACGACCGTTGCTCCTGGAATGTTTACAAAATCCCAAAATGTTCTTCTTAAAATATAGTTTTCAGAATCAATTGCAGAAGTTATTAAAAGCGCATAGCGTGCTTGTGATTTTGTGGTAATTTTTTTAAGTTGTACAAAATCAATGTTGTAGGATGTTCTAAATCTTGTAGTGAGGTTTTTTGCCGGAATCATAGTAGAAGCGTTACTTTTAAGCAGTTTTCTTTCTTCACTTACAGTTGGTGATTTTATGTAATCTGTTTGGTTAAGTATATTAATAACTTCGTTTGCAAAAAATTCCGAAGTTGCATTATAGATATAAGAATCAACCGCCTCATTTTCAGTTACAATGTTATCAGGAATAACAAGCACTTTATACTGTTCCGCAAAAGCGCACGGAGCAGCAAACATAATTATCCCAACTACTAATATCTTAAATAAATCTCTCACGTAAAAATTATATCATAATTTTTTTTAAACCGCCAATTATTTACAACTCGTAATTTTATTGGTATCATAAGTGTAATTAAAATGAGAAATTTCTTTAACAATAAATATATAGTAATACTGTTGAGCTTTTATGCTGTTTGGATATTGGGGGTTCCATATATTTTTTCCAAAACCCTTCCACAAGTATGCGAAAATATCACCTACAACTCTGATTATGAAATTGATGTTAAAAAACCGCAATTGTATTTGAATGTTATTCCGATAGCAAAATTTAAGGCACAAGAAATTAATGTAAGACTAAAGGATACTGATGACTATACTAAGATTGACAATTTCTCTGTTTCAATAAGATTGCTGCCTTTGTTAACAGGAAGGTTACATGTAAATGATGTTTATGCGGACAAAATTGTAGCAAATTCCGTTTTGAAAAAAGAATTACAGCTTGATAAAGACTTTTTCAAGGATATAAGAAAATTAAAAGTCAGATGTAATAAAATTCAGGTAAATAACGTTGACGTAACAATAAGACAACCAAATTTAGCTAATCCGGTTAAATATTCTGCACATGATATTTATTACAAAAAGAATGCAAGAGCTTTAAAGTTAACATTGTTGAGCGAATTGGATATTCAAAATTCTGTTTCGGAAGCGAATGTGAATTTGTATTTGCCAAAACGCAATGATGTGAAAAGAAGTGTTGTAGATATCTCTTTTGATAATTTTGATATTGCGCCTTTGGGAGATTATTTAAGACAATATTTGCCAAATGATTTTGTGGATATAAAGGGAATTATTAATATTAAAGTTGATAAAAAGAATTTGGCTGCAGAATTCAATAATTTTGCAGTAATTATGAAGGATGAAGCTAAATCTATAAAATTCCCAACAAAATTGGATATCAATTCTAATTTTACCATTACCAGTAAATCTATTGATTTTGATAATATTGATATAAATTCAAAAAATATTCATTCTTCAATAAGTGGTTCTATAAAAAATTACTTGGATAAATCAGCCACAATGCTGGATTTGGCAGTTCGTTTGGATAAATCCAAAGTTGAAGATATTGTAGATATGCTTCCGCCTATTGTCGTGGAAGAATTCAATGTGTATAAATTAAAACATTATAAATTTTACGGCGATGCGATTGCAAATTTTACCGTCAAGGGTGATGTTTTTGAACCGGATGTTGTTGGAGATGCATTTATTAATAACGGGATTTTAATTAAGCCGATAAAGAATGCTGCTGGTGCTGTTGTAAAATTGGAATTTACCGGTAGATATATTAACTTTGATGTCGATGTTCCTGCCGGTGGTTTGGAAAGAGTTTGGGTAAAAGGCGGTGTAGAATTATATAATGTAAAATACGCTGATATGCGAATTTGGAGTACAAAAAATGTCGATTTAGCAACTGCAGAAGAAAAAATTATTCCTATCCATGAAATTTTAAATTTTATAATAGGTCCAGTGCCGATTATGGATGTAAAAGGGCAGGGAAATATTGATATAACAGTTAAAGGAAACAGAAAAACTCCTCACGTTTGGGGTGGATTGAATTTCTATAACGTTAGAACTTTCTTTAAAGAAATTCCGGATATGATTCTGACGGATGCTGATGCAACATTAAAATTTAACGACCTAAATGCGGAGTTTGTGACTAGCAAAGGCTTAGTTAACGGTAAAGACTTTTCAATAAAAGGTATTTGTAATCTATATGGGAAATTTGATTTTGATGTAAAGTCAACAAATCAGGAATTGGGGTATTTTTATAAAGCAATTCAAACATCAACAATGATTGATGATATAAAGAAAATGCTGCCAAAACTAGATATTATTCAAGGATTATCAAATCTTAATCTTAAAGTTTACGGTTCCATTATTGATATTGAAGATATTAGATTTAATGAAAATCTTTTTGCGAAAGGACAAATTGAACTACTCGGCGATACGTTTGGAATGCAAGGTGCTAAGGTTGAAAAAACAAAAGGTATAATAGATTTTGAAAACAATAACGCTTCTGCTGATATAAACGCTTACATCGGTGAATCTTTATTGCACGCAAAAGCGGTTGTAAAGGATAATATTGGAGATTTAGTTTTATCTATTCCAAAATTTAACCTAAATGACATTCTTCCTTTTGTCGGTGACATAAATGCTGATATGGGAAATATTTTGTTAAATGTAGATGCATCTTACAAAGGTAGAATTGACGAAGTTGAGTATAACAAAGTTAATTTTGTAGCCAAAATTCTGGGTGTGACACCAGAAAATAAATTAAAACTTTCAAGTGGTATTATTTCTTTAAAAAATGATAAATTGAAAGTGGAAAATATTAAAGGTAACATTCTGAATACTGATAGTTCATTTGTTGTGAATATGGATGCAAACAATGTATCTTCTACTCCAAGAGTAAACGGAATTTTGCAGCTCAAGTCTTTTGATTTAACCTCTTTGAATTTTTTGAAACAGTATTCTATAATTCCACAACAATTTAAGGATATTACTTTTGATAAAGGAAAAATTAATCTGAATTGCAGAATACATAACAATAAAATCAATGCCTATTCTGATTTGGGCGGTATCGCTTTATCTTACAACCCGATTGGGTTGCCGATAAAAATAGTAAATGGTAGTTTTATTGTTAAAAATAATACCCTAAAGCTCAATAAAATTAATCTCTTAGCGGATGATATGCCAATATTACTTGATGGTACCGTAAGTGATATATTCAAAAAACAAATATTTGATATTTATATTAATTCAAAACCAAAACAGGATTTTATAGATAAATATATCAATAAAAATCAGATTTATCCTGTAAAAATTAAAGGTGATATTGTTTATACATTGCGTGCAAAGGGTGTGAAAGATAATTTTGATGTTAAATCAGAAGTCAATATGGCAAAGGATTCCAGCATATATCACTTAGGTGCAACAGTCGGTGATATAGAAAATGCGATTGTAATGAATTTTGATGCAAGAATTCAGAAACAGAATTTGGTTAGAATAAAAGAATTTTCGTATGATAAAATAATATCTTCGCTTGGAAATCGCCAAACAAGATTAAACATGCTTAAAGCAAGAGGCGGAATTGATGTCTACAAGGATGATTTAGTCTTCCACGATTTAATTGTTAAGACTCAAAATCCTACTGATGCCAGAATTTTTAACATAATATTTAGAAAACCAAACATAAAACAAGGTCAGTTTACTTCTGATTTAAGGTTTAACGGCAAACTTTCTAATCCAAGACTGATAGGTGATTTTCACATCTTTGAAACGAACATTCCATTTTTAGATACAACAATGAAAAATATTACATTCAAGTTCAAAGATAAAACAATTGATTTGTATTCAAAAGGTGAAGTGTTAGGTAATGATATTAGCGTTGAAGCCGTATTGAAAAACAAATTAACAACACCATATTTTGTTGAAAAAGCAAATTTGTATACAAAACTTTTGGACTTGAATTATATAACAGAAAAATTGAAGCTTTCACAAGTAGAAAATTTCCAAACATTCGATACGTTTGAAGGCTTGAGTCTTACTTCTCTTGTAGTAAAAGATATCAATATGTATGCAGATACAATCCATCTTAGAAATATCGTGGCTACAGATTTTGAATCAAAAGCCTCTCTGAATGAAAAACAGGTTGTGGATGTGAGTCATTTTAAATTCAATATCGCAAGTGGTATTCTAAATGGTGCATTCAATTATAATTTGAACAACAACCATACAGGTCTGGTTCTAAAAGCAAAAGATATTAACGCAAATGATCTTACTTATGCCTTATTTGATTTGAATAATCAACTGTATGGAGATTTGACCGGTGATACAAAATTATCTTGTGTCGGTTCTGATTTTGATAATTGTATGAAAACATTAAACGGAAAAACAAGCTTTAATGTAATAAACGGCAGAATTCCAAAACTAGGTTCTCTTGAATATTTGCTAAAAGCAGGAAACCTACTCAAAGGCGGGCTTACAAGTTTATCTATAAACAGTGTAATAGATATTATAACTCCATTAAAAACCGGTGATTTCTCCAGTATTTATGGAACAATTGATATCAAAGACGGTATTG
Source organism: uncultured bacterium (assembly GCA_900549855.1). GTDB lineage: Bacteria > Cyanobacteriota > Vampirovibrionia > Gastranaerophilales > Gastranaerophilaceae > CAG-196. The sequence continues at coordinate 5,398 of URPS01000012.1, forward strand.
CTAATGATATTGAAATAGCAACTCGTGGTAAGGACTTAAGCCTATTTATCAGTGGTAGCTATAATTTTTCATCCGCTAATGCAGAAATGGAAGTTCTCGGAATGCTCTCCAAAAAGATTTCTACAATGTTTGGACCTCTTGGAAATTTATCATTGAATACATTATTTAGTGCAATTCCTGGGGTTGATTTATCCGGCAACACAAAAATTCTTTCAAAAATTAACAAAATCCCTGGGATAGAACTTTCTAACAAAGCATACCGTAAATTCATTGCAGAAATCAAAGGTAATATCAACGGTGACAACTACGTAACCAGCTTCAGGTGGATAAATTGATATAACTGTCGGTGTTTGTAAGTCAAAAGTGAAATGTGAAAATTTGTCATTGCGAGCGGGAGCGAAGCAATCCAGTCGTCTGGCTCGTAAGCCTATTTTAATTTTTTGGATTGCCACGAAAATTCCCAAAGAAATCTATATTGCTTTCGTTACAAAAATTTATATTTTTCTCTCATTCTCTTTTCATTTCTGTCTTTTAAGTGTATAATTTTTAAGTGTAAATTGTACAATAGAATGGTGGGAAAATATAAATGGCATTGAACTTTCAAGATTTAATACTTAATTTATCAAGATTTTGGTCTGATTATGGTTGTATTATTCAACAACCTTATGATATAGAAAAAGGGGCTTCTACAATGAACCCTGCGACATTCTTAAGAGCATTAGGACCTGAACCTTGGTCAACAGCGATGGTAGAACCTTGCAGAAGACCTACAGATGCAAGATATGGTGAAAACCCAAACAGATTAGGTCACTATTTCCAATACCAAGTTATTTTGAAACCATCTCCTGATAATGCTCAAGAGCTATACTTAAAGAGCTTAGAAGCTATGGGTATTGATTTATCTAAGCATGATGTTAGATTTGTAGAAGACAACTGGGAATCTCCAACTCTTGGTGCTGCCGGTGTAGGTTGGGAAGTTTGGTTGGACGGTATGGAAATTACTCAGTTCACATATTTCCAACAAGTTGGTGGTTTAGAAGTTAAGCCTGTTGCTTTAGAGATCACTTATGGTTTAGAAAGAATTGCCATGTATATCCAAAACAAAGAATCCGTTTTTGATATTATGTGGAATAACAAACTTAAATACGGTGATATTTACTTACAAAACGAGATTGAACAATCTAAATATAACTTTGAATACTCTGATGCCGATAGATTATTCAAATTATTTGATGCTTATCAAAAAGAAGTTGATAATTGTGTGAATGCGGAATTGGTACTTCCTGCTTACGATTACGTATTAAAATGTTCTCATACATTTAACCTTCTTGATGCAAGAGGTGTAATTAGTAAAGACGAACGTATCAACTTTATTAATCGAGTTAGAACGATGGCTTCTGCTGTTGCAAAATTATATGTAGAACAACGTGAAAAACTTGGATTTCCACTTTTAAAGCATTAATTATGGAGCTTTGATGCTTCGCCCCTTGTGGGAGAAGCTGGGCAAAGCCCTGATGAGGGGATTATTTTGTATTTTACCCCTCACCCGTATCTGTAATGCTCGACGTAGTCTCGCTAACAGCTACTCCCTCTCCCACAAGGAGCGAGGGGCAGAAATTGAGAAAGGACACCGAATGACAATTAAAAATTTACTAACAAAAATGTTTACTCGCAAAAATCTTGATGATGCGATTGCGAATGCCGCCAAAGGTGGTTTAGAAAAAACACTTGGTGTTTGGGATTTAATTATTTTAGGTGTCGGTGCGATTATTGGTTCAGGTATATTTGCGGTAGTCGGGATAGCGGCTGCCGGTAGTCCGGATGGTACAAGCCCTGGAGCGGGTCCGGCTTTAATTATATCAATGGTCATAGCGGCAATTGCTTGCGTATTTTCTGCACTATGCTACACTGAATTTGCAACAATGATACCGGTTGCAGGTGGTGCTTATACTTATACATTCGCAACTTTAGGTGAATTCGCAGCTTGGATTGTTGGTTGGATTTTGATGTTAGAATATGCAATCGGATTTATTGCAGTAGCTTGTGCTTGGACTAATCATTTTTTACAGTTTATAAAAGGTTTTTCAACAGTACTTCCGGCATGGTTTGTAAATCCTCCTGTTTGGTTGGTTAATGATTTTCGTTCAGCAGTGAATGTTTGTAATCAACAAGGACTTGATGCAAATACGGTGATTCCTCATTTTGCAGGTATTCCATTTTGTATAAATTTACCGGCAATTATTATGATTGCAATAACTACAGCTATCTTGGTTAAGGGTACAAAAGATTCTGCTAAGATGGCAGGTATAATGGTAGCGGTAAAACTTGGTGTAATTGCTTTATTTGTACTTACAGGTATGTTTTTTATACGTCCGGAAAATTGGACACCATTTGCACCAAACGGATTTGAAGGTTTGTTTATGGGTGCGTTTATTATATTCTTCGCATACATTGGATTTGATGCCTTAGCGACAGCTGCAGAAGAATGTAAAAATCCTCAAAAAGATTTGCCAATCGGTATTTTAGGTTCATTAGTTGTAACAACTGTTGTGTATGTTCTTGTTGCTCTTGTCTTGACCGGCATGCAACCAACTAGTGGTGTAGTGATTCCGGAAGGTTTATTTAAAGCACCTATGGCTTATGCAATGACAGCTGTTCATCAAAACTGGGCTGCAGGTTTAATTTCAGTTGGTTCACTTGCGGGCTTAACATCAGTGCTTTTAGTTATGCACATGGCTGCAACCAGAGTATTGTACGCAATGAGCAGAGATAATTTCTTGCCAAGAGTGTTCCAAAAAATTCACCCTAAATTTCAAACTCCTATGATTTTGACTATTACTGTAGGTGTTGTGGGAATTTTAGGTACTCTTATTTTAGATTTGAATGTTGCAGCATCACTTTGTAACTTCGGTACTTTTACATCATTTATTATCGTTTGTGTTGCAATCTTGATTCTTAGAAAAATGGATCCTGATAGACCAAGACCTTTCAAAGTTCCTTGCTGTCCTTGGTTTCCACTTGCAGGAATTTTATGTTGCGGTGGTTTGATGATTTTTTCTATGATGATTGCAAAAGGTGAGTCAGCAAAATTATCAACAGAATTATTTGTAGTTTGGGTAATTATGGGTGCTATTATTTATGCATCTTATGGTTACAAAAAGAATAGAAAAGCGGAAGCATTAGCAGAAAATAAAGAAATAGCGGATAAAGATGAAATTGAATACAGTATTAAATAATATATTAAGTAAAAAAAGCCCTCAGGAACTTATTGACGCAGGTTCAAATTCGGGTTTAAAAAAGACATTAAACGTATTTGACCTAATTGTATTGGGTATTGGTGCGGTAGTTGGAACAGGTATTTTTACCATTATTGGTAGTGCAATTGTTGGAAGTTCTGATGGTGCAGGTGCAGGAACAGCGGTTGCATTATCTATGATTTTAGCAGCGGTTGCAAGTGTATTTTCAGCTTTATCATACTCTGAAATCGCCTCAATGATACCGGTAGCGGGTAGTGCTTATACTTATACTTATGCTACAATGGGCGAATTTATGGCTTGGATGGTCGGCTGGATTTTAATGTTAGAATACGCTATCGGTAATATTACTGTTGCAAGTGCGTGGACAGGTTATTTTGTTCAGTTTTTAAAAGGTTTCAAACATATTCTTCCTGCATTTATTATAAATTGTCCTTTATGGTTAAGAAACGACTACAGAACAATGTACGAAATTTGTAATAAATATGATTGGAATCCGCATAATGTTATGCCGTTTTTGCATTTGCCATTCGGGTTCGAAATCCCTATTGCAATTAATATTCCGGCAATTATGATTGTGTTGATTTTAACAATTTTGTTGGTAAAAGGTGTAAAAGAATCAACAAGAGTTGCTACAATAATGGTTGGCGTGAATATGTTTATTATTTTATCATTCATTGTAGTGGGTGCATTTTACGTAAAGCCGGAAAACTGGGTTCCGTTTGCACCAAATGGTTTGGAAGGTATTTTCACCGGAGCATTTGTAATCTTTTTTGCTTATATTGGTTTTGATGCGATTTCTACGGCGGCTGAAGAAACAAAAAATCCTCAAAAAGATTTACCTATAGCAATTATGGGGACGTTAGCTATTTGTACAATTTTGTATGTTTGTGCTGCGTTAGTATTGACAGGTATAGTTCCATTAGGTGCGATTGATACACAAGCACCTCTAGCACATGCGATGAGATTTATTGGAATGAACTGGTATGCAGGCTTGATTTCGATGGGTGCTTTGTGTGCTTTAACTTCTGTATTATTGATTTATCAGTTGGGTACGACTAGAATTCTTTTTGCTATGAGTAGAGATAATTTCTTGCCAAAATCATTGAACAGAGTACACAAAAAATTTCAAACCCCTCATATTTTAACTTGGATATCCGGATTAATGGTAATAGTTTGTGCTTTGTTTATGGATTTAAACATCTCAGCAGAATTATGTAACTTTGGTACTTTTACTTCGTTTATTGTAATTTGTATAGCAGTTTTGATTCTAAGAAAAACAGAACCGACAAGAGAACGTCCGTTCAAAGTTCCATTCTGTCCTTGGTTCCCGATATTTGGTATTTTAACCTGCTTAGGCTTGATGTATTGCAAATTCAGTGCTAAAGCAACATCTGCTTTGTATTTTGGAATCTGGCTTTTAATCGGATTATTAATCTATGCTCTTTATAGCTACGGCGAAAAACGTAAAGAGGGGTAAAGGGGGAAATTATGAAGAAAATATTTTTAATAAATCTAATTATTTGTTCTTCTATTATGTTTTGTGCTTGCGAAGCAGAAAAACCGATTGGTATGCCCAATCCTTGGTGTGATTGCGGAATAAATGCAAATGAGGCTCGAAATATTGCCGGATTTAATTTTGGACTTAATCCAAAAGGGTATGAAATTAGAGCAATGAAAAATGTTTTTGAAGTTCGTTTCCCGTTGGATAAAAATAGAATTGTAACTGTAAGAAAAACGATGGACGAAACTAATGGCGGTGATTGCAGTGGTGATTATAACAAATATCCTGTGAATAAAGAATACACTCTTCCTAATACAGTTGTAGTAAATATTAGAGGGAATGAAGAGCTGGTAAACGTGATGTATTTCTGCGCAGAATCAGGGTGTTTTTCTGTACAAAATAATGAAGGCATGAGCTACGATGAAATCTATCAAATTTTCAAAATGATAGAAGAAGTTGAAGCTCCTAAGTTTTAAAAGTTTTTATTTGATTGTGTCTGATAATATTTGTCTTATTGTATTGCAAATTGCTTATTATTTTAAATTTATAAGATGCATAATTTATAAAAAAATTAAGTAGTTTTTATGTTTTATTAAGAATGTCAATTACAAATTTTGCATTTTTAGTTTTATTTTTGAAAACTAGTCCAAATGTAATTTTATTTATTAATTTATAAATTTTATAGTTATTTAAAATGTAAGGAAAGCAAATTTTTTGAAAATCTTTATGTGAAATAATATCTAAACCATATTGGTAACAACGTTCTTGATATATTTTCCATTCAGGCGTATTGTTCGGTTTATTGTTTGATTTGTCAAGTTCATATAGAAGTTTTGGAATTAAATTGTTAACACTATATTTTTTTATAGATATATTATAAATCTCATCAATGTCTTGTAGCGCATTGTCATATCCGTTTATAATTTCAGATTTTAATTCTAATGGAGTCCTCTTTGTGGTATGATTTCTGCCAGAAAAATTATAATATTCAGCTTCTGTAAAGTTAGTTTTATTAATATAACCACAACCGCCAAATTTATCATAATTGAAAACGGGTTTTTTAAGGGCAAATCCGTATTGTACAGTTTTACCAATTGTGATAATTAAGTCATATTGTAATAATAATTTAGGTGTAATTTTTTGATAATTATAGTTTTTCCCATAAATATTTACCAAAAAACCATCATTTTCTAATAAATTTTTAGTTAATAAGAGTTCTTCAGGAACATGATTCGATATAATAGCAATCTTTTTTAATTTTTCTGGTTTTTTTATTGATAAATTTAAAAAGTTTTGTGGAATGAAATTCGGAAAAACTATTGTTTTGTGTATATTAAAGTCTTTTTGTAATGCTCTTGCGATTTCTTTACTGCAAACAAATGTTGGGAAATTCATTGTTGCTAATAAACTTGGCATTTCAAGACCTTTAATGGAGTATGATAAACAACCAATACCAAGGTGTTTGAATTTTAAACCTTTTTTAATTAGGAAACTTAAAATAGGTTCGTGATAAGCTAATACATATTTATATTCTTGATTTAGCGGCAGATTATTAAAAAAATATATTTTAACATTACTATTTGTTTCAATCTCTTTTTTTATACTATTGTTTATTTCGCATGTGGCAATATAAACTTTGAAATTGTTGCGAGTTAAATATTCTGCTAATTCGCAAATATGCATCATGGAGCCGTGATAGCCATCAAAATTGAAACCTGTAATTAAAAAATTATTCATAAGGTTATTATACTATATTTTTTTCTTTTTAGAAATTTTCTTAAACACATCATCAAAACTCTCAATCGGCTCAAGTCGATAGCCGCAATCATTCGCAAGTGTTCCGCCCATAGCAAAAAGTTCTTCTTGCGGGTAGCGTCTGCAAATTCCGGGACGTTTTTTGTGAATTTTGCATTTGTGCGTTTCTTTATCCAAATTCGTACATTCAAAAACAAGTCCTGTTTCATCTTTATCTACAATTTTTAGATATGTATAAAAAGGGTGAAGTTTTTGGAGTCGTTCAAATTCTTCTTCTGTTTGTATAACTTTCTTATGCTTAACGTAAATTTTTTGACAACAACGTCCGCAAGCCTTGCAAGCTCCGACTCTATAATATTTTTTTCTTAATATGTGAAGGTAAAACAGTTTTTTTAATTTTTTAAACATCCGTAACTCGTGATTTTGCAAATTTATATTCTTGAGAATTTCTATTAGACATAAGTAAAACTTTTGAAAAATATCTGTTTGCAGTTCTAAAATCTCTGTTATTATAGAATTCACTGCCTTTTTGCATGCAAACTTTAATTATTCTTTCTTCCGGATTGATGTATGATTTCAGTCTTTCGATTCTATCACCGTATTCTTCAATAAGGCTGTCTTGTAGAATTATGCAATTTTCGTATTCAATTAGTGCCATATGGTAATTATTTTCACTATCATAAGTGAGCGCCCAATCTCTATGACCGTAATAGCTTTCGCTATCAAAAGAATTATCAAGTTCTTTAATGATTTTAATTGTTTTTAAATATTCCGGCTGATTGTGAATTACAAGCGGCAGTAATCTTCGCATTGTGCAATATGCTGCCGTAAAATCACCAAGGTTTATATAAACAGAGGCTAATTTTTGCAAAACATCGAGTGATTTATTATCGAGTGCAAGTGCCTGTTTTAAATAAATTAGTGCGTGCATATAATCATTTTCTTCCAGATAAGCTTTCCCCAATAAGTGGTTTATATCAAAACTTACCGGAAGGTTTTTTGCTGCAAAAGTTAAGTATTCGATTGCGGTTTTGTTATTCTTGGAAGAAATCGCTTGGCGTGCTTTTCTAAGAAAATCATTTCCGATTTCATTACACTTATCAATGCTACTCTTAATCGTAGAATAAGAGTTTCCTTTTTCTTTTGCATATTTTAAATATTTTTCGTAATAAAAAACTGATTGAAATTTCATTCCTTTAGAAAAATAAGAAGTTGCTAAATTTAAGCATACTGCCTCATCATCAGGCTTGTTTGCATACGCTCCTGCCCAATTCTCGATTGCATTTTTTAAATCCATACGTTTGTAATAAATATTTCCAAGATACAGATATGAAGAGTTTTTTAAACTTTCGAGAGCAATTGATTTTTTAAAATATTCTTCTGCCGGTAAAAAATCATTAAGTTTGTAATAACAGCGCCCGATTTCATAATACAATTTGTAAGAGATGCTCGTATTAAGCATACTTAAATAAAGCCTTAAAGCTTCATTGTATTTGCCGTTATTGTAATGTACTTTTGCAGCTTCAAGTGTTTTTGTTTCTAAATCAGAATTATCTTGTATATAATAATCAGACGATACCATATGGGTATTCTACCACATTTATTTGTTTAAATCATCCCATAATTTTTGATTATTAACAAGTTCTTTCAAAACATCATCTTCAAAAACATCTACAACACCTTCGGAGAAAAGCTTTTGCACTCTTTCAATATATGATTTATCTTCCTGATTACTTGTTGCAATTTCTGTAAACTTTTTTATATCCATATCTTTTTGGAATAATTGCATTGCGTTAGAAGATATTTCGCTACTATCTACATAAGGAGATGAGGCATAACCGCTCTTTTGGAGATTTGCTCTAATAGAAGCAAGATTAATAACATTGCTCGCATTGTTAAGTTGCGAGTTACCATAAGAAAATCCACTATTATTGTTGATATTATTAAACATAAGGCCCTAATCTCCCCTACTATTTTACACCATTATCATATATTTTATGATAAATGTAATCAACTAAATGTATGAGATTTTATGCTTTCAAATATGCTTCAATAAAGCCGTCCAAATCGCCATCCATAACGGCATCAACATTTCCAACTTCAAAGCCTGTTCTATGGTCTTTAACCATCTTGTATGGATGGAAAACGTAAGAGCGGATTTGAGAACCGAAATTGATATCAAAATTTTCACCTTTAAGTTCTGCAAGTTTTTTCTCGTGTTCTCTTTGACGCAATTCTAATAATTTAGAAGCAAGCATTTGCATTGCGTTTTCTTTGTTTTGGAGCTGTGAGCGCTCTTGTTGGCATTTAATAACAATACCGGTTGGTTTGTGTAAAATTCTTACCGCAGTTTCAACTTTGTTTACGTTTTGACCGCCTGCACCGCCGGAACGCATAGTGTCAACTTCAATATCCTCCGGTGGTATTGTAATTGTTTTTTCATAATCAGGAATAATTGGAGAAACTTCACACGATGCAAAGCTGGTTTGTCTTTTGCCGTTTGCATTGAAAGGAGAAATCCTGACAAGACGATGAACACCTTTTTCGGCTTTTGCGTAGCCGTAAGCATATTTTCCGGTTATTTTGATTGTTGCAGATTTTATTCCGGCTTCTTCGCCGTCTGATTTATCAATTAATTCAACTTTCCAGCCCTTTGATTCTGCCCAGCGAGTATACATTCTAAGCAGCATATTTGCCCAATCTTGAGCGTCAGTTCCACCCGCTCCTGCATTTATTGTTAAAAAGGCATCCGCTTCATCATATTCACCGGAAAGCATTTTTTGAACATCGTATTTATCTAACTCTTTTTCAAGCTTAACAAGTTCGTTTTCACTTTCTTGAATTAGTTCACTATCTCCTATTTCGTATGCAGCTTTAGCGTCATCAATAAGATTATCCCAATGTTCAAACATTTCTAGAGTTTCTTTAATTTCTCTGGATTTTTGTCCCAATTCTGACGCTAAATTCTGATTAGACCAAACTTCCGGACTTTGAAGTTTTGCTTCAAGTTCAGCAAGTTCCTTATTGAGAGCTACAAAATCAATATTCTTTTTGTTATTAACTACTCGTTGTTCAAGTTCTTGTAAATTAGCCATTTTTTTCTTCCACCAATTTTACAACCTGTTTATGAATATTTTCAATTGTGTCAGCAGAATTTATTACTTTGACACGACTAGGTTCTTCTTTAGCTATTGCAAGAAAACCATCTCTAACACGTTTAAAGAATTCTATTCCTGCTGATTCCATACGATCTTTAGTAGAGCCGACACGCTGCATAGATGTTTCTATGTCAATATCAAAAACAATTGTTAAATCCGGCTTAAGACCACCAACGGCAATATTATTTAATTTTTTAATTTGCTCAATATCAAGTTGTCTGCCATAACCCTGATATGCGACAGTGGAATCTGTGTGTCTGTCACAAAGTACAATTATTCCTTCTTTCAAAGCCGGCTTGATTATGCAATCAACGTGCTGCGCTCTATCTGCTAAGAATAAAAACGATTCACAAGTAGGAGAAACATCACCATCATAATTTAGCAAAATCTCTCTTAATTTTTCGCCCAAACCTTTTGCCCCAGGTTCCCGTGTGACAAGAGTTTTAAACCCTTTTTCTTGTAAATATTTGTTTAGGAGCTCTATTTGTGTGGTTTTCCCGCAACCATCCGCTCCTTCAAAAGTAATAAATAGTCCCAAATTTTCCATAAGACTATTTTACACAAAATCAAACATTTTATCAATTAAAGCAACTACATTCCTATTTTCTGGTCAAGTTTGAAGTGGTCAATAAGTTTGATAACGGAAACTATTTCTTCATACATTGTAAAAAATTGTTTAGGCTCATCTATTCGTTTAAAAAGTGAACAAATGGAAAACAAATCTTTTTTAGTAAACAATCCAATAAGCAAATAATCTTTATAAAACGAACATTTAATTTTGTCTGCTCTAAATGCAACTTTCATTGTTTTTAACCTTTGCATAAAAGATGTTGTCAATAAATATCTGGCTTCAACTTCATCATCAGTATAAATATCGTATTTTTCGTTAAATTCGACATCTTCTAATTTTGTCAGATTCATCTTGCCGTTATTTTCTAAATTCAAATGTTCATAAGATAATACCGACATAAGCCCACCACGTACAATCTTTTTATGGCTTTCTATAAAAGTTTCCCCTTTGAAAGGTTTATTCATTTTTAATTTAATAAGAATTCCATCGTGTTGAACGATTTTAACCGAGCTGGAAGTTTTTTTCCAAAGAAGTTCTAAAATTTCATAATCAACACCTTTATAAGAGCCTATAAACATATCATCATATTTACTGTTCCATCGTGGATGATTTACAATAATATTTGAGTCATAGAATATGTTATCACTATAATATTCATCATTTGTCCAAGTAAGATTGCCATAACAAGAGCAAATTAATGGCATAATTTCACTTTTTATAGAATTCTCAAAATATTTTTTTGTATATGGAATCGTGGCGAATGCAAGATAACCAATATAAAAACCCACAATTCCTAAACAATTTTGCAATAAACCAGTATTCATTTTTAATGCGGTAAACATAAAAATTGCAACACAAAGAATGCTAAAAATAATTGTAAAAACAATTGATATTATTAAATTTTTTATCCGTTCTTGCTCAAATTGACGAATTATTGGTGAAACTTCTTTGAAAAATTTTTCCTGAAACTCATTTCGCATCTGTGTATATGTTTTATCGTCTGGCATATTTTTACATTCCAATTTTCTGGTCAAGTTTGAAGTGGTCAATAAGTTTGATTATTGAAAGAATTTCTTCAAACATCATGAAAAATTGCTTATTATCATTTAATGGTTGGTTTAAATCTCCGATAGAGAACAAATCTTCTTTTGTGTTTAAACCTACAAGCAAGTATTTATCATAAAAAGCACAAGAAACTTTATCCGCTTTAAATGCAACTTGCATGTTTTTAAGTCGTTCCATGAATGACGGTGTAATTAAATATCTTGCTTCAACTTCATCGTCAGTGAAAACATCAAATTTCTTTTCAAATTGAACATCTTCAAGAGTCGTATGTTTAAGTTTGGATGAAGGTGATTTATGCCCAATAGAGTCCGGTTTTATCACTGTGTTACCTTGAAAATTTTTATTCATAGTAAGTTTAACTATGACACCTGAAAAAGTAGTATTTTTATTATTTTTTCTTATACTAAAATTGCCTTGTCTATATAGCTCATTGTGTCTATTATGTCTATTATTTTGATGAATTGAGCTGCTATTGTTTTCTGATATATAAAATTTTGCTTCGATAATTTCAAGATTTGTATCTTTAAAATGTCCCTTAAATATATCATCAAAGATAGAACTGTTATATCTGGAAATGAGATTAGATTTAGTAAATATGTTTTTATCTCCTGTGTATTCTCCGGCAGTCCATCTTAAATTTCCTATACATTTACATATGTATGGCATAATTTCTTGTTTTATTTCTCTTTCAAATTGCTTTTTTAATAAATAAGCAATGATGTAACTAACTCCGAGTAAGAATATAATCATTGTTATATCAAGGCATCTTGTAAGTATAAAAAACAGGATGACAGCAGAAAGTAAACAGATTTTTATAGTCGTGACAAGTTTCTTTTTTTTAATTCGTTCATCATCTCGGTTTTTCAAATATGGTGATAATTTCTTGTGATAAGTTTCTTGAAATTCTTTTTGCATTTGTGAATATGTTTTTTCGTCTGTCATTGATTTATTCCTTCTAGCTTTTCGTTCATTCTACTTTCAATTTTCCATTTATAAAAGCCGACCAATTATCTACGTGCGAAGAACCTCTCACCCCCTCCCTAGCCCTCCCCCGAGGAGAGGGAATGCGCCCTACTTGAAAGTATATTTTCCAAAATTTTTAAAATAATTTTTCATTTTCCACTTTCAATTTTCCATTTATAAAAGCCGATTAATGTCTACGTGCGTAGAACCCCTTGCCCCCTCCCTCTCCCACAAGGTGCGAGGGTGTACGCCTAACCTGTAGTTTCACTTCGAGGCGGAGCCTGTAGAGTCAATACAATCTTGTCGTCTTTATCAAGTAGCCGACCCAATGTCTACGTGCGTAGCACCTATTTTAGGAAGTCTGCTGCGTTGACTGGTTTTCTTTCTGCTTCTGCGACTTTAAAGAAATCTACTGCTTTGATATTCATCAATCTTGCAACGAATGAAGATGGGAATATTTCTACTGCGTTTTTGAGTTCGTTAGCGGCAGAGTTGTAGAATCTTCTTGCAGCTGCAATATGTTCTTCTACTTCGTTATATGTTTGCATAGCTGTTATCATAGGTTGGTCAGCTTTAAGCTGCGGATAATTTTCTACTGCAACCATAAATTGTCCCATTTTTTGTGCAATTTGTGCATCCAATGCAATTTTTCTATCAATGTTTTCAAATGAGCTTGATAATTTCATAACATCTGTTCTTAGTTTTGTCACTTCTTCTATCAAACTGCGTTCGTGATCCATATATTTTTGAGCGATAGTTAATAGGTTTGGAATCAAGTCGTATCTTTTCTTTAATTGAACATCAATTGATGAAAAAGCCTCTTGTGTTTTGTTTCTTTTTTGAATTAATGAAACATATATGCTATATGCCCATCCGATAACTACTACTGCAGCAATAATTGCAATTGTTGTAGGTGTAAGTGTCATAATTTTCTCCTTTTTTTATGTATAAATTCTATTATAAACCTTTTACCGGTCCGCCGGAACGAGCTCTTTTTGCAACCATTAAGGCACTGCCGACTACAATTATTAAAGAGATAACCATTGCAAGATTAGAAAAATCCCATCTTTCATATTCTAGCGAAATTTCCGCAGGCTGAGTGTCGCTGTTTAAAATCCATTGGTAGGTATTGTCGTTGATAACTTTTGTTGCGTTATTAGCCGTCGCCTTAACAGGAATTTTGATTGTCAATTCAGCAGTCGGTTCTGATGGAATCATCAACTCATCGTCAGGAATTATGCCACCTAGAATTTTATTTCCATTTGCATACTCTGTTGTAACATACGTGTGTCCTGTTTTGTCTGTAAATTTGGTTTTAGAAATAACAATTTTGCTTAATGCGTCTTTGTATACATTGAATGCTTTTGATGAATTCCGGAACTTATATCCATCGGTGTTAATTGCATTTACGGCATCATCAAGTTTGTATGTTAAATGAATTTTATAGTATTTTTTTACTAGAGTTCTTCTGATTGATAACCAATTGTGAGGATTAGCTTCAAAACCTTTAGGCATAATTTTTGCGGCATCATTGCTCCATAGGTTATCTCTTTTTACCGTCAAAGTAGTGTTGCCATCTTCGCTAAAATTCGTTTTAACGTCGTAGCCGGATTTTTTATAATTATTTACGATTTTTTGGAAATCTTGTTTGGCAACATCTCTAAAACCTTGTGCTTGCATAGGTCTATATTGAACCGTTCTTGTTTCGGAAAGTGAAACTCTATCTTTGTTGTTGATTTCTATATCGTAAGAAAACTGAACACATCCTGTGCAGAAAAATGCAGTTATGCAAACAATTGTTGCTAAAAAAATCTTTTTCATCAGTAAATCCTATTTTAGTAATAATAATTTTATTGTACAGTTGGTCAACTATTAATGTAACATTCAAATGTATGAATTAGTAATACATGAAATTGTTTTGGCAATATTTGTTACCGGTGTAGAGCAAATACCTGTAATCTTTGTCTTTGATTTCCATTGTTTTACCTTCTTGGAATCGATTGTACCTATCAAGCGTTTTGCGTTTTTGTACTTTGGAAAATTCTTGATATACACCTTCCGGAAAATTGCAATCTACAATTGTCCACTTAACTTTACAAGCATTGTTTAGTTTGCCGAAAATTTGGTAAATTCCGGTTCCGTCTGCGTGATATTTATATTTTTCGCATATAGATAATTTGTCCAAAAATTCCATTTTGCTTTCCAAATCCTTGTTCGTTGTTGCAAGAAATTGGAATGTTTCAAGTGCATAGGCGCTTAGAGCAGTTAAGAATATTATGGTAAGAATGATGTATGATTTTGCTTTGTTCATCAAGGTAGCCCCCAAAAAAATTCTAAGTTTCGCATAGCTCAACTTGAAATTGTACCCTCTCTGTCACTAACGTGACATCTCTCCCGCCTAATGGGTGTTGCGGGCGAGAATTAAGTTTTAGAAAAGTCTATACCTCCCCCTATCAAGGGAGGGAAAATTTTTAGTAAACATTTCCATATACCCAATAAGTTCTAAGAACTTTTTTGACGTAGTTTCTTGTTTCGGGATAAGGTATTTGTTCTACAAATTCATCAGTATCATTATAAATTAGTTTTGTGAACCAACTTGTTACGGAGCCCATACCGCCGTTATAAGCTGCGATTGCATATAAATCTTTTCCGCCCAAAACCTTCTTTAGACCGCTATAATAACAACTTCCGGCTGTAATATTTGCAGTTTCAAGATTCAAATTCGTTGGTAGATTATGCTTTTGTACAACGTCGTTATAAGTAGTCGGCATAAGCTGCATCAAACCGGTTGCGCCTACAGAACTTTTTGCAAAAGCATTGAAGTGGCTTTCTTCTTTAATAATAGACTCTAATATGATAGGGTTATTATTTTCCTTAACTCTGTCAACAATATCATAATAATGTGTTGGGTAAACAAGGCGCCATCTTAAGTCATCAAAAGATGGTTTCGTTTGCATTTCTTCCATTCCGTTTCTTGCCAAAACGGCTGAAATTGTGTAATTTTTCTTTTCATATGCTATCCAACTTTGGATAAATTTATCGTGCTTGCATAATTCTTCTACTAAGTCATAATCTTTTAGGTACGCAAGTTTTACGACCAAATTATTATCTAGCGATTTTTTGTAAGGGAAAACTACAGGCTTTTCTGTAAGCTCCAAGAATGGAAACATTCCATCGTCTTTGTATAAGTTATAGTTTGCTCTAAATGCGTAATAGGAATCCGGATATTTAGAGAGAACTTGTTTGTAATAAGAATTTGCATTTTCATAATGTTTAAGTTTAAACGCAATTTTTCCCATATAGTAAGTTACTGCAGGGCTGGAATTTACATTTGGAAATTTTTTCAGATGTAGAAATCCGAGTCTTTGTGCATCATAATATTTTTTTTGCAAATATTTTGCAATAAATAGATTATATAAAGAATCAGCAGAAAATTGTCCGTTCGGATATTTTTCATAGAGTGTGCGATAACAAGCTTCTTTTACATTTGCAGCAACAACTTCGTTGCAATTTAGATATGCTGCATAATCTGCACCGGTAGAATTTAATTTCATGTTGATGAGTTTTTCAATACCATCTTTTCTTGTTGGGAATGTTGCTATATAGTTATCAATTACTTCAAAAACATCTTTTTCAGGAGTGTTTGCGGCGTGTTTTTGTAACCCCATTTCAGCATAATAATTTGCCTTGTCTTTATTTCCGAGTTTGTATTCATTTTTTGCAAAATCAGACCAACTTTCTGCTAAAGTGGTTTTGTTGAGTAATTCTTTTGCTTTTGAGTATTCGCCGTTTGCATAATAAGATTTTGCAATAAGCAGATTATCGTAGTTTGTAAGTTTAACGTTTAGTTTTTTAATTTCTTCTATAGACTTTATTGCAAATCTTCCGTCAGGAGCGTCTTCTATATATGTTTTGAAATTAATCAAAGCTTTAGCTTGAGATTTTTCTAATCTTTTTTTGCTTTTTGGCGGATTAGAAATTTCAATCATTCCGAGGTAATAATTTGATGCGATTGCATAATCGCTAGTTGGGTATTTTTTGATGATTTTTTTGAAATGTTTTTTCGCTCTCTTATCATTTGTTTCATACATTAGAATAGCCATATTATATTCACTAATCGGTGCAATTGACGATTTTGCATTTGAGTGAACAATTCTATTATATTTTTTTATGGCTAATTCTTTTTTGTCCATATTTGTAGCGCATCTTGCTTGTCTAAATAAAGCTGAATGTTTTAAAGTTGAGCCGGAAGGAATTTTCCCAAAATCTTCGTAAGCTTTTTCGTAGTCACTGCTTTTGTAAGCTTCAAGAGCTGTTGAATAATTTTCAACTCCTCTTGATTCTGCGGATACGTGGTTATAAACAAAATATCCTAATGTAATAAAAGCTAATATTACAACAAGATACAAATCATATTTCCTTCTTCTTCTCATTCAAATTTATCCCAACTATTTATTAAACTCTTTTTCATTTTATAGACCAAGGTCTTAATATTACTACTATTGTAATATAGAAACATGCAAAAAGAAAATCCTGTAATAAAAAATTACATTTTATCATCAAAAAAGCGTATCCTCATTGAAGAAGATACGCCTTTAAGAAGTAATAGTAAAAAAACTTTCAACTTTCAATTTTCCACTTTCAACTATACAATGGAACTGGTAGTAAATAAGTTAGCTTAGTAGCAAACACATTTACCCCTACCCCTGAAATTTTGAAATGTCGTAAACACGTAAAGCAAAATATGGTTTGTCTTTGCCTTTTTCTTTTAAGAATAAGAAGAACGTATCGTCGAAATTGAAATATCTTGGGTCATTTGGTCTTAAAGCTGTCATCCTAACAGACATTGCGGCTTCGCTTTTTAGTTGAACACCTTTATAGTCCATATTGAATTTAACAGTTTCTAAAGCTTGATCAATTACAAGATTTGTACCTTTAACACGTTTGCCTGTAAGTTCATTAAAAGTTTTTTCTTCAAAGAATTTTAGATTAGGAACTTTTAGCACATCATCTTCCGTAAACACAGTATCACCTTTGTATGCTGATTTTTTCTTCAACATGTCAGCATAAACATAGTTAAAAGTGTTTGATGTAGGATTTTTGTATAAGAAAACTTCGTCATTACCTTTTGTATCCAAAACAACTGCAAAATCAGAAGGATTATTGTAGAAAAGAACGTTTACTCCTTTTCTAACGCTATCATTTGTGCTGTTTTTGATTCCAAAATATTCTGCTTGAGTGTTACGAAATTCGGATTTTCCTAATTTATCAAAACTGCGTGAAAATTCAAAATCTTTCTTTAACATTGCATAAACAAGGTATTTGTTTGATGCAGGAGTCATATCGAGCTGGTCAAGAATGTCGCTTTTTTCGTTGAATTTCTTCTTGATAGCTTTTGCGATAATTTTCTTTGTGTTTTTTTGAACTTTGCCTACGTATCTGTAGTAACTTTTGTCGCTCAACTCGTCAACTGTGAAATCTTGCTTGTTAAGCTCATTAACCATAACCGGAGTGCCGTCCGGAAATTTGATTATTGAATGAACAATTCTATCCATAAAATCGTTCCAAACGATTTGGAAAGTTCCCACCCAAACTCTGTCTTGAACGTTTGTTTTGCTTTGCATTGTTGGTAAAATTTCAACATTCGCAGCAAAAGACGGTGATAGTAATAATAAAGATGTAATTAGTGATAAAAATAATTTTTTCATGTCTTCTCCTCTTTTTTATGTGCATTCATATTACCAAAAATGAATAAGTTATTCAACTTTATGATAAAATTATCAAAGGAGAAAATGGTATCGAGATGAAAATAGCTGATTTTAAAATAGAAGAATGGATGAATAAGTACGAAGCTTCCGCTACTTATGATTTGACTACGACTTGTATTTCACCATTAAGTGTAAATGAGCTTAGTTATGATAACTCAATTTTTGATGTAAAACTCGGATATGGCGATATTACCGGCTCTATAAGATTAAAAACTGCGATAAAATCTTTGTATGAAAATCAAAAAGTTGAAAATATTACGGTGACTCATGGTGCTATTGGCGCCAATCAATTGGTGTTTTTATCTTTGCTTGAAAGTGGTGATGAAGTTGTATCAATCGTTCCTACTTACCAACAACATTATTCTATTCCGGAATCTATAGGATGTAATGTTAAATTATTGTTTTTGAAAGAAGGAAATAATTGGCTGCCGGATTTAGAAGAATTAGAAAATCTTGTTACAAAGAAGACAAAATTGGTATGCTTAAATAATCCAAACAATCCAACAGGAGCTGTTATTCCGGATTGGATGTTGAATAAAATTGTTGAAATTGCTCAAAAAAATAATGCATGGATTTTGTCTGACGAAGTTTATAGAGGCTTAAATCTAATAGGTAAACCATATTCTCAATCAATTGCTGATTTATATGAAAAAGGCATTTCCGTCGGCAGTATGTCAAAAACCTATTCTCTCCCAGGGTTAAGAGTTGGTTGGATAGTCGGAAGATTAGATTTGATAAATGAAATAAACCATCAAAGGCAATACAATACGATTAGCATAAGTGCTTTAGATGATTACTTTTCAGCAATAGCGCTTGAACAGAGGGATATTATTGCTGAACGTAATTTTAAAATTATGCAAAATGGTGTAACTGTTTTGAAAAATTGGCTTGATAATACTCCAAAAGTTAGATGTGTTTTGCCAAAAGGCGGTACGACAGTTCTTGTTAAATACAATTTTGATATTCCATCAAGACAGTTTTGTCTAGCTTTGCAAAATAAAACCGGCGTAGCACTTCTTCCTGGGGAAACTCTGGAGATGGAAGGATATGTAAGATTAGGCTTTTGTGCAGAAAATTTACTAGGTGCTTTAGAAAGAATATCAGCTTATTTGATTTAAAATTTTATTAATTTAATTTTTTTGCAGCTTATTTTCTAACAGTGCTTCTTTCCAACGCTCTTACTATTTTTGTTGGAAGGTTTTCGTGCGGATTTATTGAACCAACAAGTATAGTTTTACATCCTAATAGTTTGCCGGCAAGAATGTCCGTAAGAGGTCGATCTCCTATCATAATAGCTTCTTTTGGCGAAATGCCAACAGAATTAAGATAAGATTCCATTACTTTAGGATTTGGCTTGTCAGCTCTCCCTATAACCCTGCAAGGTGCAATTTTAGACGCTTCTTCTATATATTTGTCATTTTTGTTATTAGATATTATTGCAACTTCAAAATCTTTAATAAAAGAATTAAACCACTCAACTGTTTCCGGTAAAAAATTAGATGACTTTGAAACCATAACAGTGCTGTCTAAATCAAACATCAAACATTTTATGCCTTGTTGTTTTAGTTCTGTAAAATCTATTTCGTAAATATTTTTTAAATTGTAATCCGGTTTTAAAAACATGTTTTTCCCTGCTATAAATTCTTTATTCCGATAGTTCTTGCTAACGCCCAATTGTGTTCAACGGGAGCTTTTACAAGTTTTATAAACAAGTCATCATTAGTGTTCGCTAGCTCTAATTCTTCACCCTTCAAACTTCTAATATCAGTAACTTGTGTGATAAATTGTTCAGAAGGTGTGATAATTTCAATATCTTCATTCTTATTGAATTTATTTTTGATTTTTATTCTGAACCATTCACCGCTTTCGTTGTTCAAACTGCCATCAGCATTATATTTGCCTTCTCTGAATTCGCATAAGAAATCTGCACCGGCAAGTCCTTTAGAAATGTCGTGGCTGTATCCATCTTTTGGATATCCTTCTCCAAGATAAAATCCTGTTGTGTAACCTCTGTTTCCAACTTTTAAAAGTTCATCAAAATAAGGTTGCATATCAGTATCAGGATTTTTGATAACTGCATCAATTGCTTCTCTATAAGCTTTTGCCGTAGCTGAAACATAGTACAAGCTTTTAGTTCTGCCTTCAACCTTAAATGAATCAATTCCGGCTTCAATCATTTCTTTCAAATGTTTTACCAAGCACAAATCTTTGGTGCTTAATATATGTGTACCTTTTTCGTTTTCTTCGATTTCATAATATTGTCCTGGGCGAGTTTCTTCAACAAGTTTGTAGCTCCATCTGCAAGGCTGAGAACAGTTGCCGGAATTTGCTTTTCGTTCGCCATTTGTCATATAGTCGCTAAGCAAACATCTGCCGGAAAAAGAAACGCATTGTGCGCCGTGAATAAAACATTCTAATTCCATATCAGGTACTTTTTGTTTGATTTCAGCAACATCTTTTATCGGTAATTCTCGTGCTAAAATTGCACGTGTAGCGCCCATATCTTGCCAAAATTTAACGGCTTCGTAGTTTAAAATATTAGCCTGTGTGCTTACGTGAATATCAGTGTTTGGCATATATTTTTTTGCAAGACGCATAATTCCGGGGTCGCTTATAATAAGAGCATCAGGATTTGAGTCAACCATTCTATCCATACAAGCTTCCAGTGCTTTTATATCACTGTTGAAGCCAAAAATGTTTAATGTTAAATACGCTTTTGCGCCGAGTTCGTGCGCTGTATCAACTGCAAACTTCAAGTTCTCCAGTGTTATAAGTTCGCCCTTACGCATTGCTCTTAAACTGAAGTCTACAACTCCTAAATATACTGCATCTGCGCCGTATCTGATTGCATATTTTAATTTTTCAATATTGCCTGCCGGCATTAAAAGTTCTGGTTTTATCATAAAAAAATTGTAACATAAAAAATTACTGAATAGAAACTTCTATTTCAAATTTTCTATTCCAAGGATAGGAATAAGAAAATTTCTTGTTGCAATTGAACATTGCTGCAAGTTTATTTTCATATGGTTGCATTAAATTTTTAATGTTACAAGGTGCTTTAATTTTACCTCTAACATTCGCTTGATAAGCCCAATCGTCAAGAAATCTTATCATTTGTAATTTATCAAAAGCTTCTTCATTATATTTTTTTGCATTCCATTTGACTTTTATGCCTGCAAGAAGACTTCCCAAAGTATTTGCGGAAGTATTCCAAGCCGAATAACCATAAAATATTTCATTATTTATATGTAGCAAAAAATCTTCTACAAAATCATTGTCTGCACCATTTGCAAAACGCACATCAGCAACTGCATAAGGTTTTTGGGGTGTTATAAAATTCCCTTTATATTTTGCTCCCGTCTCCCAACCCATAACAAGTTCGCCTTGTTTATTGACAAAATTATTTATGATTAAAATAATATCAGCATCTTGCTTTGTTGCCGCAAGTTCAAAACCACCAAGTTCCAGTTGACCTAAAACGGATTGTTCAATAGAAACATCTTCATAATTTGATACACAATTTTTATAATTAGGTTCTAAAAATTCTGGATAAATTTTTATATCTTTTTTAATAGCTCTGGCTAAAAGTGTGAGAGGAATTTCATCAGCTCCGGTTTTTGTTTTTCCACCTAATTTTTCTAATTCTTGAGCTTCCTTGACATTAAATCCCTTTATTGCACAATCATCTTTAGAAAAAATTAAAGTATCAAACAAGCCTTCTTTTTGCCAGTTTAAATACATTCTATTAATTTCAAAATTGCGTTTTCTAGTTTTTAAATAATCATCAAGAATTTCTTCTGGAATGTCACTTTTATTTAAGCCATTTGAAAAAGAGTATTCAAAAATTTTTTTGCCATAATCTTTCCAGTATTCTTTTTCTTCTTCATTATAATTATTATTAGAAATTCGCATTATACTGGAAAAAGCGTAAACCTTTTTCCCTTTTAATAAAGGTTTAATTTTTTCAATCCTTTGCTTGATATCTTCAAATGTTTCAATATTACCTTCTTCATCAACCCCCCTGCGAGAAGGTATTAAACCTCCATAAGCAAGAGTATCTAATGATAAAATCATAGCGTCACAATCTGAAATTTGTTTTAACCAATCAATAATTAAATTAACTTTTGCATTCTTTTTTAAATCACCTAAATATTCTCGAGGTGGAATCAAAAGCTCAATATCATTATCTATAGCAGCGATATCTTTTGCTAAATTATAGCAAACCGGACGGTTATCTATTGGTATAAAACAAATTTTCATAAACCCATTTTAACATTTTCTATGTTTAAAATCTATAATATTATTTGAAATGTTTTTATTTTGATGTATAATCGTTTTATGAATAAAGAATTACAAAAAGGCGAAATAATTATTTATACGAGTGAAGATGGTTCTATTTCACTTGATACAAAGCTTGAAAATGATACGATTTGGCTAACACAAAAACAAATGGCAGAATTGTTTGATAAAAATATTCGTACGGTCAATGAACATATAAATAATATTTTTAAAGAAGGTGAATTGGATAAAAGTTCAGTTATCCGGAATTTCCGGATAACTGCAAGTGATGGTAAACAGTACGATACAAATTTTTATAATTTAGATGTAATTATTTCTGTTGGTTATCGGGTAAAATCATTAAGAGGTACTCAATTCCGTATTTGGGCAACAAATACTTTGAGAGAATATCTTACAAAAGGTTATGTTATTAACGAAAAAATGTTAAAAACGCAGCAAAATAAGATTCAAACACTTCAATCAACTGTTAACTTATTAAAAAGAAGTATTCAAAACCAAATTTCTACTGTTAACGAAGCTCTAGATATTGCAAATATTATGGATAATTTTGCTCAAGGTTTAGATTTATTGGATGATTTTGACCATAAAACTCTTGATACAAAAGGTATTACACGAAAAGAAGCAGTTATTATTTCAAAAGAGGAATATTTATCTGTAATAAATAAAATGAAATCAGAATTTGCATCTGATGTATTTGCAAATCCAAAAGATGATAGTTTTGATAGTTCAATAAATCAAATTTATCAAACTTTCGGAGGTCAAGATTGTTATCCGACTTTGGAAGAAAAAGCTGCAATGTTATTATATCTAATTACAAAAAATCATTCTTTTTCTGATGGAAATAAAAGAATTGCAGCTAGTTGTTTTTTATATTTTTTAAATAGAAATAATTTACTTTATAAAAATAATTTACCAATTATTGATAATGGTACTCTTTTTGCTCTTACACTTCTTATTGCTGAAAGTAAACCGGAAGAAATGGAAATAATGAAACAAATTGTTGTAAGTGTTCTAAACAATGGTTAGTGTATTATTAATTCCGGATACATTTTTTTATAATTCTTAACTTTTTCTTCTGTAAGTTTGCAAGAAAAATCCGGTTTAATATAAGGTTTTGAATTCCCTCTAATTTCTAAAAGTTTTGCAAAATTTGTTTTAATTATTTTAAAATAATTTCCAGCAAACTCTGTAATTCCAAGCCAAGGATCAATTATTAACGCATCTTTATTTTTGAACTTATATTTTTTATTCGGTTTAATCTCTTCATTAGTAATAAACGCAACATCATGTTTTGCAAAACCTTTTCCTGCAAAAACAGAGCCGGAATAGATATTTTTTATGCCATTAATTTTGCCGATAAGTTCTGCTAATTTTGCTTCTTCTGCACAATTTCCCAAACCGTTTTTTAAAGCTTCGATAACATGCGCATAAAGATTTTTTTCATCACATTCCATTTTTAATCTTTCACCGGCGAATTTCAAAGCATATTCCATTGACATCTGTCCCCAAAATAATTCTTTAACTTTGTCTTTACTAATTATTGCAGAAACTCTGCTTTCTGATATATGAGGATAAACAGAATGCGCTTTTCTGGTTATTAAATCCGCATTTCTAATCTCTTTTTGCCTGCTAGTGAATGTAATCATAATTTTATAAAAGATAAAAAAAAATATTTTGACAATGTTGTAATAAAACTTTACAAATTGTTTTTATTTGTTTGTAAAAAATATATATGCATGATATTATTTTTCTATAATATATCCAGCAATCACATATTACTTAAAGGAGAACCCTATGTTAGATTTTTTGTTTAAGAAAGACACTGTAAATGTGTGTGAAAATTTAAACAATTTTTATTCAAAATTAAGAGAAATGAATTCTTTCGAATCAATTTCAGAAGAAAGAAAAGAGTATTTAAAATCAACAATGACAAGATACGGGTATCTTCCTTATCCGCAAATTAAAGCTTTAGAAGAATTATCTGATGCAGAAGTTTTATTCGCACTAGAATCAAAATGGGAAGCAAACGGTGTATTTTCAAACGGAAATTTTAATTTTTCAAAAACAAGTGTTCTTGCAAGAAATAATGTAAAAAATTCAAGTTGGTTGCAAAAAGAAGGGCACGATATCAAATTAATTAATCTTGCAGGTTTAGGTAATGGTAACAATTCTGATGATTGCGGAAAATTCATGGATTGGTTAAGAGAGTTGTTAATTTTACCATCCGGCAATTTAAGCAACAATATTTTTGGTACAACAATGTATCTTATTCCGTTTCATCCTCGTGAATTCGGTTGCGCATATCTTCCAACTGCAAGTTGCGTAAGTCCTAATTTAGAAGATAAAAATATTTTAGAAAAAACCGGTGCGAATGCTGATGAGCAAGTGAAATTATTTATTCAAATGACACAATTGGCAGGGCATCCTGTAATTTATGATATACTTCCTCAAACCGGAAGATTTTCAAAAGTTGTATTAACTAACGTTGATTGTGCAAGATGGTTTGATATAAATGCTTTAATTGAAGAATTGATTAAACATGTTGATGAAGTAGCATCAAAATTGAGCGACAAATTCTCAAAAGACGATTTGGCTATTGTAAGCGGAATCTATAAAAAATCTATAAAAGGCGAAAGCTATGGAGATTTAACAGAGCATTATCAAAATATTTTTAATGAAATTGACGAAGCATTAAAAGAAACAAAGATTTTCTTATCTAATTCTATGTTAGAAAAAAGCATTCAAGATAAATTACACAAAAAGGCAAAAAGTATAATTAATCGCTTGGTAGGCAATAGTCACAACAAAAAACTTTCTGAAAATGATATTAAAAACCAAGGTGAAATTATTCAAGGTTTAATCCATGAAGGTATGTGGCCGGCTCCAGGAGGTGCTTGGTGCTCAGCAGGTGTTCCTGTGTTTGATAGAATGAGTGAAGGTGCTTCTTATCCGACATTTAAACACTACAAATTTGATGGTGAAGATGTAACTCATTTTGCCAACCTTGATTGTCAAACTCCATACTATTTTGTATGTCTTGAAAATGGTAAGTATAATAATGATGTAATCAAATTTTTTATTGATTATATGAAAAATCTTCAAGAAGAATTTAATTTTGATGGTTTTAGAGTAGATCACATTGACCACATTGTTGATGAAGTTTCTGAAAAAGACGGTGTTCCAATTAGTTACAGAGCGCCAAGAAAAGTTTTAGGAATGTTAAATTCTGCAATGAAGGATAAAATTCCTTACTTTGCAACTCTTGCAGAGTATATGCTAGGAGAAAAATCATTAAAAGAATATCATGAAGATATGAATTTTGATGTTCTTTGGGGCAATGATATTCCTGCTCAAAGCTACAAAACACCGGAAGTTATTGCGGAAGAAAATTTAGAACTTTCAAATTACAATTCTGCTTCAAAAAAATCTACACCGTTATCAATTCTTAAAACATATAACAACCAAGATGGCGAATTTGAAGCTTTTGACAGGTATCCAGCTCAATTAGGTCAACAAGGGGCTTTATTCAAATGGTTTAAGTTTAAGTTCCTTCCAGGTGGACGTAATGCTCAAAGACCTATAATGTACATCGATGGTGACGAATCGTTTACAGCAACAGGCATGGAATATATTATCGGTAACGAAGTTTCTATGAAGCGTACAAAAGATTATGACTTTTTCTCAAAATTCGATGCACTTGACAGATTTGTAAAAAATACACCAGTTATAACTGATGGAGAAGCTCATATAATAAGACAAGATGATGATGGTTTTGTTGTTTGGCAAATACAAAAAGAAGGGTTAAAAAATTCAATCCTTGTTGTAGCTAACTACAACAATCCGCACGAAAAATTCCGTCAAGAAGACGAAAATGGAAACAGTTGGACAGAAGAAAGAGAAGGTAGAGAAGTGTTTGATAAAACAATTGAACTCTCATGTGACTACTCAATTGTTTCAGAATTCAGATTTGATGGCACTGACTACCTTGAAGAAAAGTTTGTAGCAGCAACAAACTCTCTTTCTTTCGGAAAACTAATGCCGGCTGAATTCAAATTCTTCACCGTCATCAAATAGTGCTACGGTGCTACGCACGTAGACATTGGGTCGGCTACAAGGTAAAAACTACTAGGCAGAATAGAAGCTACCGGTTCCGCCTCGAAGTGTGACTACCAGTAGGGCGCATATTTCCCCAGTAAGTAGGTAACTTACAAGTTGAAAGTTGAAAATTGGAAGTGGAAAGTTGTTTTAAAACAATTTGTAGTTATACCTACAAGTAGGGCGCGTTCCCTCTCCTCGGGGGAGGGCTAGGGTGGGGGCTAATTCTTAAAAAGGAAGCTAATCAACAAGCCCCCATAAACAAGATATCGGGCGAAAGCCCACATGGAGTATAATTTACGATTAAGTAAACTACGATTAAGTAATATAGGGATACAACCGGATAGAAATATCCGGCTTTTCTTTTGCATTCTTGAAATTTGTATCGCACTTATCAACTTAAATGTTTTTATGTTAGAATGAGAATACAAAGTAGAAAATGAAAGGAATTAATTAAATGGAAAAATTAGCAGATATTGGTGTTTTCGGTGGTTCAGGTTTTTACAAATTTTTAGATGATATCAAAGAAGTTAAAATAGAAACTCCTTATGGAATGCCATCTGATAGTTTATTCATCGGTAAAATTGGTGCTCATAAAGTTGCTTTTATGCCACGTCACGGCAGAAGCCACACTATTTTACCTCATTTAATTAATTATAGAGCGAATGTTTGGGCGATGAAAGAAGTTGGTTGTACCCGAGTAATCTCTCCTTGTGCAGCCGGCAGCTTACAAAAACACGTAGCTCCAGGACATTTTGTGATTTGTGATCAGTTTGTAGATTGGACGGACGGAAGAAAGACAACTTTCTTTGAGGGTCCTATTGTAACTCACCCATCTGCAGCAGAAACTTATTGTCCTGAATTGAGAAAAATTGCTATTGATACAGCGCAAGAATTAGGCATAACTGTTCACGAAACAGGTACAGTCGTAGTAATCAATGGCCCAAGATTCTCTACAAAAGCAGAATCAAAATTCTTTACCGGTCAAGGTTGGGAAGTGATTAATATGACAGCTTTTCCGGAAGCATATCTTGTAAAAGAAATGGATATGTGTCCGCTTAATATTTCTTTGATTACAGATTATGATGCAGGACTTGTTGGCGATGTTCCGCCAGTTTCTCACCACGAAGTTATTGAAGTGTTTAATAATAACTTGGATAATTTGAAAAAATTATTATTTAGTATGATTGAAAAAATACCTGCTGAAAATAATAATTGTGCTTGTGCTCAAACTCGCAAAAATTCACAATTATAATAAGTGAGGAATGTTGAATGTTATCAAGAGCTATTAATCAGTTATTTTATCTGTATTACATATTGCTTATTGTAAGAATTTTTATGACTTGGCTACCAAATATAGATTGGGATAGCCAGCCGCAAAAATGGGTGCGTTCTGTTACAGACCCGTTTTTGAATCTTTTTAGAGGGGTGATTCCACCAATTGGCGGAATGCTTGATATTTCTCCTGTTATTGCAATTATTTTACTTCAAATTTTGCAAGGAATTATTTGCGGATTTTTGCAAGGACTTGGTTTATGATAGATATTGCTAAAATACAGCAAGCAATCCTTTTAACTCAACAAGGAAAAATTCAAGAAGCTAAAAATATTTATGAAAATATGCTAAAAACAAATCCGAATGACCCTAATTTATTGTCGGTCTTCGGTTTGTTTTATGTAAACATTGGAGAATATTCTAAAGCCTCTGATATTTTAAAAAAAGCTGCGAATATGAAGCCTAGCTTTGGAACGCTTTCTGCTCTTGGTATTGCAGAATTAGAATGTGGGAATTTTGAAGATGCTGCAATATATTTAGAGAAGTCTATTGAACTTGGACAAAATCCTGATATTTATAACAAGCTAATATTGTGTTTATTTGAAATCCAGTCTTACAAAAAAGCTGTTGAATTTGCAAATAAAATGTATGAACTTTATCCGGAGGATGTTCGTGCTATTGCTAATAAAATAAAAGCATTAACTCACGGCGGCAAATTGATTGATGCTGAAACACTTTGCGTAGAATCTCTAAAAAAAATGCCGGATTCAGCTTCTTTGTGGTTCCATTTGGGGTACTTAAAAGAATTAATTTATTGTGATGATAGACAAGCGAAAGAATGCTATAAAGCTGCAGCGGATTTAGGTGTTGCAGAAGCTGATTATAATATAGCGGTGAGTGCACAAAAATTGGGCGAATATGATGAGGCTGAAGCGCATTACAAAAAAATGCTTCAGAATTTTCCTAATGATATAAACACACAAACTTCTCTTGGTATGTGTTATTTAACTCAAAAGAAATTCAAAGAAGGATATGAACTGTATTTTAAACGTGATAAATCACATTTTAAAGATTTAGCCAAAGACTTGTGGCAGCCTGATTCTGCTTTAGATAATGAAATAAATATAATATGTGATCAAGGTTTTGGTGATCATATTATGTTTTCTCGCTATTTACCGTTTTTAGGTGAAAGAAAAATTAATGTCGCAACAAGAGATAGCCTTAAATCTCTTTTTCAAGCAAATTTTCCTGATATTAATTTTGTAAAATATGAAGATTTAAACCCAAATATTCAAACAATATTTATTGCAGATTTACCATATGTATTAGGGAAAGATTTTTCAGAAATACCATTTTCGCAAGGTTATTTGAAATCAGAAACTGCAAATATTAAGTCTGATAAATTAAAAGTCGGTTTCTGTTGGGAAGCCGGTAGTGCTGCGATTAGAACGATGATTAATCGAACTATAAATATCAGATTTTTTGAAAAAATGCTTGATATGAATGAGATACAAATTTATTCATTCCAAAAAGATGATACTTTAAATGGTAATGAAAGATATCCTCAAATGATAAATTTGGCAAAAAATTTTAAAGATTTTTCAGATACAGCTGCTGCATTAAAAGCAATGGATGTTGTTGTAACGGTTGATACTTCTATCGCTCATTTAGCTGGAGCCTTAGGAGTTAAAACATTTTTACTCCTGCCTTATGCATCAGATTGGAGATGGTTTGGAGATACGAAAACTACTCCTTGGTATGATAGTGTGGAAATTTTTAAACAACAAGATTGTATAAGTTGGGAAAAAGAGATAGACGAAATTATTGCAAAATTGAAAAGCTTACTTTAAGAAGGATAAGTCAATAAACGTGTTATAGGCTTTTTTATTTTATATTCCCAACGCAATATTTTGCTCCTTGTCTGGAGTTGCGTCTTAAGAACTCTCTATCAATTTTATTTAAACAATCCAATTTTTTGCCAATCCATCTTGGAGCAACAAGTTCTGTACGCAAACCGTTTCCTGCGAGTCTATGAATAGTTGTTTCGGGTGGTAAATATTCCAAGAAATCGCAAACTGTATTGACGTACTCATCCTCTGTCATAAACTCAAGTTCGCCATTTCTGTACATATCTGCAACTTTTGTACCTTCTAGGGCGCAAAGCATATGGATTTTTACTCCATCAGGTTCCAGCTGGGCAATAGTCTTTGCAGTTTCCATCATCTCATCATATGTTTCAAAAAGATTCAATATTACGTGTAAACAAATATTCACACCACTATAATTTCGAGTTTTCTCATAAGCTTCTAAAAAACACTTATAATCGTGCCCACGATTAATTTTTAAGAGAGTTTTATCATGAACAGTCTGCAAACCGTATTCAATCCAAGTATAATAATCCGGTGCAAAAGAAGAAATCAACTTCAATTTATCATCATCTACACAATCCGGACGTGTCCCAATTGAAAGCCCAACTATATCCGGATGATTTAGCGAAGCGGTATAGATTTTTTCTAATTCTTCAACAGGCTTATAAGTGTTAGAAAAAGCTTGAAAATAAGACATAAATTTTTCTGCTTTAAACCTCTTAGAAAGAGTTTCTGCTCCTATTTTAACCTGTTCTTCAATGCTCAACAGATTAGAATGCGCTTGTGAAAAGCTTCCGCCATCATCGCAAAAAATACATCCGCAATTTGAAATTGTTCCATCACGATTAGGACAAGAAAATCCGGCATCAAGTGTTATTTTATACACTTTGGCGCCAAATTTTTTCTTCAAAAAACTGCTAAACTGATTATATCTTTTTTCTTCCATTATACGTTTATCAAATACCAAGTCACTAAAGTCAAATAAATAGCCAAGCCGATAACATCAATTGTTGTTGCAATTACAGGACCGGATGCTACTGCCGGATCAATATTCATTTTTTTCAAAATAAGTGGTGTACAAGTACCAATCATTGTTGCGATTGTCATATTGAGTGACATTGCAATACCAACAATCAAACCTAATTCCAAATTATGTTGCCATCCCCAAGTTACAAGAGTTACTAAAATGCCAAATATAGCACCGATACTCAATCCTGTAACAGTTTCTCTCATAATTTGATGCCAGCCCGAATTCAATGTAATTTGACCTGTTGACATACCACGAACCATAAGTGTAATACTTTGAGTTCCGATATTTCCGCCCAAACCGGCTAATAGCGGCATAAATGCAGCAATAATCGGAAGTGCGGTAAAAGATTTATCATACTTATTGGTTACTGTTACGGCAATAAATTCACCAATCAAAGTGATAAATAACCAAGGAACACGTGCTTTTATTGAATGTGCAAGGCTTCCTGTTAAAATGTCATCGTCATCATCACCTAAATCTGTAACGATACCGGATGATGTATAAATTTCATCTGTTGTTTCTTCTTCAATAATATCTTGAACATCATCCCAAGTTACAATACCTTTTAAGTGGTCATACAAATCGACAACCGGCAGAGCATTGAATTGATATTTCATAAAAATATCAGCAATATGTTCTTGATAATCATCGACATGAACTTTTACCAAATCTCTTGACATAATATCTGAAATATTAAGATGAAACGGAGTTGTTAAAAGTATTCTCAAAGAAACAACACCGACAAGGTGATTATGTTTATCAACTACATAAACATAATAAAGTTCCATGTTCTCTTTTTCTGCTTTAATTCGAATTGTTTCAACAGCTTCTTTTACTGTCATGTTGTCATAAACAGTAAGAACCAACGGGGTCATAATACCACCTGCTGTATCTTCGTTATAAGTCAGCAATTCTCGAACTTCAGAAGAGAATTTTTTAGGCAATTGATCTAAATAAGCCTGAGATTCATCTTCTTCCATGTCACCCAAAACGTCCGCAGCTTCATCATGTGGTAGTTTTGAAATCAAACGAGAAGCTAAATCAGTATCAATTTCGCCTAAAATTTCAACTTGAAGTTGTGGCGGAAGATATTCAATAACGTCAGCAGCTTTTTCTTCTTCTATCAGAGGAAAACATTTAAGTCTTTCTTCCGGCTTAAGCTGTTGAATTATATCTGCCAAATCTGCTGAGTGATACGTATTGAGTTCGTCACTCAATTGTTTATCAGACTCATTATCAATGAGCTCTTGGATTCTATCTATTGTATTTTCATTATTTGGCATTTTTAATTCTCTTATCTTTTTAACTCATCATGGCGATGAGCTATATTATTTTGGGTAACGAAGTAATCCAAATTAATACTTATCTATAATTCGTAAATTGTAATGGAGCGTCATATTTGTCTTCATTTTTGCGAAGCAATTGTATTACTGTTTGCAAATCATCTCTGCTCTTGCCTGATACTCTAACTTGCTCGCCTTGGATTGAAGCTTGAACTTTCAACTTAGAATCTTTAATATCTGCAACAATCTTTTTGGCTAAATCTTGTGTAAGTCCTTTTTTGAGATTAAACACTTGTCTTACATTTCCGCCAAGGGCATTTTCAATGGTTTGTGCGTCAAGGATTTTAATGCTGATTCCACGCTTAATTAATTTTGATTGCAGAATTTCAAAAATATTTCTCAATTTCATTTCATCATTTGTAGTAATCGTAATCGCTTTATCAGCTTCTAAATCAATGGAAGAATTAGAATTCTTCAAATCAAAACGTGACGTTAAATCTCTTTTAACCTGATCTACCGCATTAACAAGTTCTTGTTTATCAAATTCTGAAACAACATCAAAACTGCAATCTTTTGCCATATTCTGCACTCCTATACTACTACTTGCTCAATAATAGCATAAAAATGCAATTGTATAAATCTATGTAAGATGGCTTCGCAACAAAGCTTCTTAACATCAAATTACCCGCCAAAAACATTATGTAAAAATCTTTGCCACCAAGACGGATTCAAAGAATTCTTAGGTTCAGGAATAAATGGTTTTGGAAATTCTTGGATATAAGGACTTTTTCTAAAACAGTCTTCACATCCGTATTTTGATTGATAATATTGGAAAACATTGCCTGAACCGGACATACCTCCCCCCATTCCCATCATATTCATTCCTGTCATACCGGAAAAACCATTACCAAAATTTACTGCCATAACAATACCTTTATAATTACTACACTATTTATATAAAAACTTTTTTATTTCAACAATTGCTCTTTCGTGAAGTTTTGTTACACAATTTTACGAAATTTTAAATTATCCACTTGGGGTGTTCACAAATTAGCTTGTAATGTGTATGATAGATATATGATAAATTTAGAGGATTTATATTCAGAAGTCCCGCCGACAAAACTTAGAAATATAGATGAAAAGTTCCGTCCGGCACAGACTTCACCATTTTGGTTGTGGGTTGCAGATAGGTTTTTTTATGGAATGTTAGAGAATCGTTTTTACGCATTCCGTTATAAAGGCTACGAAAAATTTTATAACAGAGACATGGATGCGCCTATTATTTTATTCGCACCTCATAGCAATTGGTGGGATGGAATCGTAGGGTATAACATTTGCAACAGAATTTTTAAAAAAGAAATTCGTTTAATGGTAGAAGAACTAAACCGTTTTCCGCTTCTTAGACGTGGAGGCGCATATAATGTAAACAAAAAATCGCCTCAGGCATCTATGCAGGCCCTTAAGTATTCTGTAGAGGTTTTGGGTGATAAAAATAATATTTTGTACATTTTCCCACAAGGTATTATTAAACCGCCAAACTTCCGTCCAATTGAATTTCAATCCGGACTTACATATATAGCAGAAAAAGCAACAAGAAAGTACGGCAAAATATACTTAATGCCTGTCGCTGTTAACTACATGTTCTTGCGTGATAACAGACCGGAAGTTCTTGTTGAATTCGGTGATCCGATTGAATTGGACGATGATAAGCCTGATAGAAAGCAATATACAGAGTTTTTGTCACACAAGCTTGAATCGTTGTGTGACAAGCAATTCTATGAAATCAGCAAGGGGCAATTTAAAGGTTACGATACTTTGTTCCAAAGAAAACTTAAGTGGTACAGAAGAATAGAACAACGACTCAAAAAAATTGAGGTTAAAGGTTCTGGAGTTTAAGTTTATTGTTATGCTGCTGCTTTTATAACATAGGTACGACCGCCCTAATCAGGGAGGTCGCAGTCGTGTTATTAATGCGGGTGGGTTTTATTTTTTTAATAAAATAACTAAAAGTTGTAACTACAATAATGGCGCATCCCCTCCCTTTATAGGGGGAGGTACAGACTTTTCTAAAACTTAATTCTCGCCCGCAACATCCATTGAGCGGGAGAGATGTCACGTTAGTGACAGAGAGGGAAGGGTGGAGGCTTATTAATAGTTATTGGTACATAGGATGCACCCTATATTTTAGGAGTTGAAAATTGAAAGTGGAAAGTTGTTCTAAATATGATAAAGTTGGTTCTATTTAGTAGTTGAAAAGTAGTTATGGCGCATCCCCTCCCTTTATAGGGGGAGGGCTAGGGTGGGGGCTAATTTCTAAAATGGGGGCTATCCCGTAAGGGCTTAATATGTTACAATAAACAAATGAATGAAAAAACAGAATTTGCTCGTAATCTAAGAAAACAATTAACACCACAAGAACGAATACTATGGCAATTATTACGCAATCATTCATTTTATGGTTATGAATTTCGCAGGCAATATGTAATAGGTGAATATATTGTTGATTTTGTTTGTCGTAAAAAGAAAATTATTATAGAAATTGATGGTGGACAACATAATACACCAGAAGAAATAATTTATGATAAAAACCGAACAGAATTTTTAAACTCACGTGGGTATAAAGTTATAAGATTCTGGAATAGCGATATTGATAAAAATATCGATGGTGTTTATAAGGTTTTGTTGCGTGAGTTTGGGATTTGTAGGGACTGAATTTGTTTTCCTTACGGGATAGCCCCCACCCTAGCCCTCCCCCTATAAAGGGAGGGGATGCGCCATTATTGCTTTGGGGTTAAATATTTTTAATATTATTATTCTTTTTCTTTTGTTTTATTAGCTTCTGTATCTACCCAGTTTGTGTAATCATTTTTAAATTGATTAGTAAAATTATTTATTAATGTTTGTGTATTCAAGTAACTTTCTGAATGGTGACCTTTGCCAATAAGAAGCCCAGCGGCAATTCCGACAGCTGCTCCAATTGCGATACCAACAGGACCTCCAAATGAACCAACAGCCCCAGTTGCTTTTGCGACTGCAACTGCGTTTGCAGCATGCATAACACCAACTGCTGCGCCTTCAGTACCTAAAGCTGCTGCTGTACCATAACTTGTACCATTAGAACTTATTCCATATACTGCAGAACTTACTGCCTGTTTCTTTGCACTACTAAAGAATTTATTGAATGAAGCTTCATCAAATGTAACTCCTTTTTTAGCACACATAGCTTTTGCTTTTGTCATCATTTGAGTTTTTAATTGGTCAATCATTTGTTCTGCTAATTTTGTATAATAGTCAGCACCACGTTTTCTAGTTTTTACAGTTTCTCCAGTAAAGTATAATTCACGAGCATTAGTTAATGTTCCGCTATCATCTTCCATATTAATAGCTGACAAATCTAAGTCACCTAAGTACATTTCGCCATTTTTATTAGCTTGTACTCTCGCATCTACTGTTGTCTTTATATTTGCTTGGAACAATTCATCAAATTTATTAACCATATCTTTGATATTGATGTATGCTTTACCTTTTTTAGATAAACCACGACCGCCTCTGCCTGTAATCATTCCATCAGTATTCAAAGCGTCTTCTATTGATTGAGTCCATACATTTTCGAATTCTGTTTTGATGTCCTCAAACTTCATACCTTTTGATTCTAACATTGTTGTAATTTGTTGGATGTATTGGTTCTTCAAAGCATCCTGATTCAAAAGTTCTCTAGCTTTATCCTTCGCTTTATCAACTGAACCAGACCAACCTTTACCTCTTTCGTAAATAGTTCCGTTGCCGTTTACATCGGTATATCCTTCAATTACGTTAAAGTCAATTTTTGTATTATCAATCTTATAATTTTCACCGGTTAAATCTGCAGTGGTCATATTTGCATTGATAATAGATTGTTTTTTAGTTGTTTTACTCAAGCCATCAATAGCAGCTTCTACCGCTGATTTTAATTCTTCACCGTCTGTGAATTTCGCAAGAGCTGTTTTGATTGCTGCTGTAGTTTTTACATTAGTATTACCAAGCTTAATAGTAACTCCTGCTTCAACCGCTGCTGTCAAAAATTCAGTAGCGTATTCTTTCAATTGTTTTAATTCTGAACTATCAATTGTATTACCGAATGTTGCGGCATTCGCTTTAAATGTATCGCCGGCTGTCTTCAATTTGTCTGCATCAGACTGATTCATAAAGGCTTCAAGGTGGGCTTTTAAATCAACTTCCAAGTTGTTACCTTTATATGCTTTTACAAATTTTGTAGCTTCTGTATCAAGGGCTTTGCCAATTGCTTTGGCTGCAGCTGCCGGAATATCATCTGCGCCTTCCTTACCTCTTGTTGAATCACTGCCGCTTACAATTTCATTATACGTATCTTCAATCACTCTTGATTTGATAGCATCAGGAGAAGCAGAAGTGATATTATTTTTCAAGGTTTCATACTGTTGTGGCAAAATTTCTTTGAAAGCTTCTGCCATATTTGCAGCATCACCTTTATAATTAGCGGAAAATGTTTCAATATAATCTTTTAGTGCGGAAGTTATAGAAGTTAGACCGGATGAGTTGCCGGCAAAATCTTGAGCAATTTGTCCTGCCATAGCATTAACTGCATCCTGCATCGCAATTTTTTGTTCCCAAGTTGCGAATTCATTCTCTGACAAAACATTGTCTTTGTTTTTATCATTTGTTGATAAATCAACGGTATCCAAGTTCATTTCTTTCAAAACTTGGTCATACTCTTCTTTTGTAACTTTACCATCGCTGTTTACATCAAAATCCTTGAATGTTAACTTTTGACCTGATGCTGTTGTTAAACTTCCAAAATTGTTGATACCGCTAAATCCGCTCATTTCCTGACTCCTTTTGTGTTTTAGTTTCACATTTAACGTCACTTTTTATACAAAATGTGATGTTGCATTCTATATATCGGCACAATTTATTAAAACTTTAGCTTTTCAAAGTAAATTGTTACAAAAATTTACAAAAATTTTGAAATTTTTTGTAAAATATATGTCTTAAATGCACTTGTTTATTGACAACATCACATTTTGTATAAAAAGTGACCTTTAGACAGAAAAGCTGAATGGAAAGAAAGTACAATATATCAGTAGTTCAGCCTAATAATAAGAAATAATGTCTACGTGCGTAGCACCATTTTGTATAAAATGTGATGTTGTATACGTTTATAAAATAATAGTGCGTCTTTGCGAGCGGAAGCGAAGCAATCCAGATATATAATTTGTAAGAATTTATTTTAGATTGCAGCGTTATTAAAAAGATAAGCAATCCTAAATGAAAACTCTATACAAACAATAAAATTTGAATTATAATACACCTATGGATAAAAAGGTCATATCTACAAATAGAAAAGCTTTTCACGATTTTTTGATTTTTGATAAATTTATTGCAGGGATTGTGTTAACCGGAACTGAAATTAAATCTATCAGAAAAGGAATGATTAATCTGAAAGATTCGTTTGCAAAAATAGAAGATAATGAAATTTTCTTATACGGAATGCACATTTCACCTTATGAACAGGGAAATAGATACAATCACAAACCTGATAGAGTGAGAAAGCTTTTGTTGCAAAAAAGAGAAATTTTGAAAATTCAAGACAAAGTAAAAAAAGATGGTGTAACAATTGTACCTTTAGAATTGTTTTTAACACATGGTTTTGCTAAAATTGAGATAGGCTTGGCTAAAGGTAAAAAACTTTATGATAAGCGTGAAGCTCTTACTAAAAAAACTCAAGAACGTGATATGGCAAGGCATACCGGAAGAATATAGGGAAAGTAATATTAAGACTTAAAGGGGAATGGCGGATGTTTAACAGAGAATCTATTTTGAAGACATTAAATTCTGAGAATTATTATATTGATAATCATTCGCTGGATTTGTTTTTTCAGGATTGGAAAATCGAATCAATTTATGAAGATGAAGATGGTTTGGAATTTTATGATGATTTGGCATTAGAGAAAATTAAGAAGGGAATTTCTTTGAAGGCTCAAGGTTATAGTGATGAACAAATTATAACGAAATTATCAAGAATGGAAGCTAAGGTTGAAAAGAATGATGAGCAGGTTCAGCCTATTCAACCACTTATAGTAAGTGATGTTTTAGAAAATAAGCAAGAAAATTCTACAGAGGTTGCAGTTGCTGACGATGTAAAACAGGACGCTGTTCCGCAGCAAGGTAAAAGCTTTACATTGGATGTATCTTCACAAACTTTGCAAATGCTGGCAGAAGCGGTGGCTAAAAAAATTAGTGATGATATTACAAATTCTGATATGGCTACAAAATTAATAGAAGCCGGTGGATACAAAAGAGATAACGAGATTTTAGCAAAACAGGTTCAGGAACTATTGGAACATAACAGAGAACTTTCTCAAAGAATAGAACATTTGGAAAGCAAGGCTTCAAGAAATTTCTGGGGACGTTTTTGGACAAAACATTAATGGTGCATTATTGTGCATAATGAATATAGAGCTTTTTTAAAACTTTTTGATGAAAAATTGAAATCTTATTTTGAAATTCATAAAGATTATATATATTGTGCTTGTGGGTGTTCTGAATGTTGCGAAAAGGGGGATTACCCAATATCAAATTTAGAGCTGGAATATTTAATGCAAGGGTTTATAGAACTTGATAACAAAGAGAAAAAACAAGTTCAAGAAAATTTAAAAAATATAGAAAAAGGCGGTGCGTGTCCTTTCTTGCTAAACAAACAATGTTCCATTTACCCCTATCGTCCGATAATTTGTCGGGTTCATGGTATTGCGTATTTGTGTAAGGAAAAAACAGTAAAAGTTCCTTATTGTGTGAATAGTGGTAAAAACTATCACAAGGTATATAAAGATGGTGAGATAAATATTAATCCTGTTTTGGAAAATTTGGACACACCGCAAGTTTTAAAAGATTTTGATTATGGTGAGATTAGGAATCTCGTTGATTGGATTAAATAAAAAATCGGGAATCAATTTATAATTCCCGATTTTTTTATGCACTTATGTCTCCATTATTAAGTTCTTTTATGAATAATTTATCAAAAGTGTATAATGTCATTTGAACTAACTGATCCATATCTATATTATATTTGTCTTTACTACGGTTATCTTTACCGCTCCAATCTTTTCGGTAATCTTCAACTCTTCCGCTGTTATTGCCGGTACCATAAGGACAGTCGCTTACATTACCTTGAAGTTTTGAAAGAGCATCTTTTTGTGCTTCTTGGAATACTTTTTTAAGTTTTGCACTGTCAACATTTGGATATTTTTCTTGTAATTTTACAAACAAAGCATCCATTGTTATTTGGTAATCAGGGTCATCTGTTTTATTTCCGATATGAACTGTGCCATCAGAGTCTTGCGTAATGTCACCTTTATAATTTATTCTTTCGTCACCACCATAGGTTGTTTTAGTATTGTAGTGAATCAAGTTACTAGTAAGGCTTTTGTCAGCGTATGAACTTCTTTGTGTATATAATGCCAAATTATCAGGATTTTTTTGAATTTGTGTCAACATTGCGTCAAGATTGCTTAGAACCTTACTTACAAATGCAGCGGAATTGTTTTTCTGAGAAGAAGGAAAATCAGTGTATGTTGTAATCCAAGCTGATTGTACGAGTTTTTTCAATGCACTTTCTCCACCAATTTGTTCAAGTATTTTTGAACCATTTTCAAGTGATGTTATTCTGCTTTTTAATTTGCTAACTAATGTATTGAAGGTTGAGGTTGTGCTGCTTTCTTGAAATACAATGTTGCCATTAGAGTCCATACCAAATTCAGTATGAAGTTCGGAATTGTTACCAATGATGCTTCTTAAATCATCATATTTTACTTTGTTTAAAATACTTTTGATATTCTTTGCTGCGTTTGAATCTTCAGCCTTAATTTCTTTTAGTACGGTTGAAATTTGAGTCTTTAAGTAAGTTTTTAATGCTGTTTCAAAGTCTTGCTTATTGTTTTTGTTATTTTGATATGTTGCAATATAATCTTTGGCAAGAGTTTCTAATTTAAAGTTTAACAAAGTAACTTGTGTATCTCTTGGTTGCGTGCCGCTAAATCCCCAAGTTGAATCACTGTTTTTGTAGGCAGTTTTTATTGTATTCAAAGTGATTGTAATAATTTTGTTAGCCTCTTCTGTCGTTACAGTTTTACCTGTCTCTTCCGTTTTTTTAGTACCATCTGTTTTTTCTGTTCCATCTGTTTTGTTGTCGTTAGTTGCATTCCCAGTACGTTTATTATACTCAGCAATAAGTTCTTCTGTTAATTGTTCTTTTGTAACAGTAGCATAGTCTGTCTGGTGAGCAGTTGCAACTGTTTTTGCGATATCATTGAATGAAAATCCCTTGTTCCAATCGGTGATACCCTTTTCTTGAAGTTCGTTTTTACGTTGTTTATTATAGATGTATTCAGCTAAACTGCTGTATTCAGTAAAATCACCTTTTTTTGCAGTATTACTGTTATCAGTTGGATTTTCAATACGTCTATTGTATTCAGCAACAAGCTC
Source organism: uncultured bacterium (assembly GCA_900549855.1). Classification (GTDB taxonomy): domain Bacteria; phylum Cyanobacteriota; class Vampirovibrionia; order Gastranaerophilales; family Gastranaerophilaceae; genus CAG-196. The sequence continues at coordinate 45,785 of URPS01000012.1, forward strand.
ATTAATTATTTGGTCTTTTGTAACAGTAGAGAAATCACTTTTGTGTGCAACAGCAACGCTTTCACCAACATCTTTATAAGTAAACCCTTTAGTCCAATCTGTTAGACCTTTTTCTTGAATAGTTTTTTTTGTACTTTGTGTAAAAAATATAAAATAAGTTAAGTCACTATATACCTTGAAATCAGGGGTGTCTGAAGTACTATTTGCACTTACACTTCTAGTAGCTCGTGCAGAATTTGTATTTTTTGGTTTGTTAGATTCTGAAACAACTGGTTTAGCAGGAGTTTCATTTTCGTAAGTATTAAGAAATTCATTAAGAGCAGATGCTGTTGCTACATTTTCAGAAACTGTTAAATCACTGTTCTCTGAATTGTTATTAGATGGAGTTTTTTCATCAGTTTCAACTTTATTATCTAAAGTTGCTTTTGGAGAAATTGTGTCAAGAGTGGTTTTTTTTAGTGTCCTAAATAAAAAGAAATTATTAGTGATAGCCAAAATATTCTCCTTTTCCTAAATTGTTTTTTCTAACAGTATAGTTAACGGCATTTTTTATAAAAACTTTAATAATTTTGCGAATATTGTTACAAAACTTTACATTTTTAAGGGAGGTGCGTTCAAGAAGCAATTATGTGTATTGAAAATAGAATTAATAAAAGGTTGATAAAAAGATTTAATCGTTTGTTAAAGACTGTTAGATTTTTTTGTTAATAGTTTTGAATTAAAGAGCCGAACTTAAAAAAAGTTCGGCTCTTTGAAAAGTAAATTTTTTATAAGTACAAATTATTTGTTTCAATCAAAAAATCTGCGAATTCTTGTGGAGTAAATATCAAATCAACATTTTTTTGCTTGCTTTTTAATGTGTTGATATTAATTTTGTACCCATTATTCAATTCTGCAATATTTTTGTCTTTTCCTATATATATAACTAGTTTCTCACTGTTATTGACAATGTCTTTTAAATTGATTTCATCATCTAAAATTATAATATTAGCATTTTCAAATCTTTTTTTAATTTTTTCAAGTTCACTTTTTGAATGTTTTTTATTTATAACTAAATTGATTTGAATAAAATTTTTTTTTATAAAATTTTGAATTGTTCTTAATAATCGTCCTTCTCTTGCTTCTGATAAAAATAATGTTGATAATCCTTTTAATACGTATTCATAATCAGCAAAAACGTATAATTTTCATTGTTTTTTACATACTCTTGTAAATCAGGTATAGTTAACATAAAAAATTCCATTCTATTTCAACATAAAAACATTTAAAATGTTTCTTATAACATATAACAATATGCGGGAGCTTTAAAAAAAGTATTCCGCTATATTCTAGGAATTTTCTATATCTCAAAGTTAAATACATATAATTACATTATATCATATATTTATTAAAGATACCGTTTTATTGATATAATATTTTTATGCTTGAATTTGATTATGCAAGAAATGCACTAAGATATTTGATTAATGAATATGAAATAAAAGAACTCTATATTCCGTATTATTTGTGCGAAGTCATTAGACATAGTATTTTTGCAGAAAAATGCAAACCAATATTTTATCATATAAAAGACAATTTCATGCCGGAAAAAGAATTACCTGAAAATGCTTATATTCTTTATCCAAATTATTTTGGTATATGTGATAAGAATGTTGAAAAGCTAGCAAACATATATCCTAAATTAATTGTTGATAACGCTCACGCTTTTTATGCACAGCCGTCAGGATGGGCAAGTTTTAATTCAGCAAGAAAATTTATACCGGCAAAAGAAAAGGCATACTTGTATTTCTCAAATGAAAAAAATACAAATATGCCTGATATGTGTAGAAGAAAAAAGTTCATGCAATTACATGAACGATATAAGGATACAAATTTATTAAGAATAGAGTTAAATAATGATTCTATACCATTTTGCTATCCATACCTTGCCGGTTCAATATCGGAAGCGGATGAACTTGTAAAACAGTTAAAAGCTGATGGTAAAATTATTTATCGATATTGGGAACCTCTACCTAAGACTTATAATGAGTACAAATTCTATTCAAGGTTGGTTCCAATTCCGATTTCTGTAGATTATAAAACAATCTTGTAATTTTTACGAAGCGTCCGACAGTTATGTCTACGTACGTGTTGAAATTTCTATTGAAAGCTTGCCCTATAGTGCTACGTCATTACGAGGAACGTTAGTGACGAAGTAATCCAGTATGATTATAAAGTCTGGATTGCCACGAAAATTCTCAGAAATTTTTGCTAAACTATGAGCCGGAAATCACAATTTTCTCGCAATGACGTGGCACTCTTGTAGGTTTACCAATGAGGCGGAGTCTGTAGTTTATAAAACAATTTTGTAATTTCCACCAAGTAGCCGACAATTGTGTCTACGTGCGTAGCACTACAATGCGCCAGTAGTATTCAACGAGATAGCTGATTGCATCGAATGGATGTTCAAGAAATTTAAAATCTCTATTGCTTTTAATCTGAGAATGCGTTGGAACATCGACAATACTTGTGCCTTCTTTGAACGAAAGATTGTAGATATTATATAAAATCCACTTACACCTTCTCGGATCAATAAACAAATGACATTCACCATTTGAATTTCTAACTCTTGCATTAAAGGCGGAAATTCTATTGAGAATTGGCGGATTATATTCTCTAAGCTTAAATTTAACATCATTATATCCGTGAGTTTTCAATGCATTTTTAATTATTGCGTAATTTGTGTATTCACTTTGTGTACTTCGATTGTCGCCGGAAGCGTCACCGTTGATTATGATTTCTGATTTGTGATTTGGATACCTACGGATGAATTCTTCTATACATTGTTGAGTCGATGTGTTTTCTATAACGATTTCATCAAAGAAATAAACATTCTCATCATCTTTGTGTGCGATTCCCCAACACATAGGGTCTACGTTGAAATCACAGGTTAAATGCAGCGGCAAATTTTGGTTGTATTTGAGATGTAATTTGTTTTTCTCACTAAAACCTTTTACAACTAAACCGGAAGAGTAGTCGCCAAATTCTCCCAAAACATTAATTTTATAATATTCTTCGTCAAAACTATCTTTCATAGACTGAATAAAATGAGCGGGTAAATATTTATTATTTGTTGTTGGCGCAATTATTAATCTGTAATTTTCCTTGGAGTTTTCAACGAATCTTTGCCAAATCCAGCCTTTATCTGCTTGTGGATTTGTGTGTCCAAACAAACGGTAACGAAAATCGACCCAATTTTTACCTCGGTATGTATTTCGGAGTCGTCCTATTAACTGCTTGAATGACGAATCTGAAATTTGAGAGGCTTCTTCTATTTCTGCCCAATGTAGGTTTAGTGATTTGAATTTTTCGGGATTATCAAGGGCTGAAAACAAAATTTCTGAACCGTTAGAGAATTTTATGACTTTATCCACTTTATTATAAGTGTAATCTTTATCCATAATGTAGCCAAGATTTTCAAGGTGCTCAAGGTATGAAACGAGAGTCGTTTTTCGAACAAGTTCATATTCTTTTGCGCCGACTAAACCTTTAGAGGCTGGATATTTTTTTGCAAGTAATATGCCAAGAAGAGAACCGCACCAAGTTTTTCCACTACCGTAGCCACCTTGATAAATAGCTACATCAAGAGAGTTTGAATGTGGAATCTCAATAAATTCACGCTGTTTGTCTAATAGTTTGTACGTAACCATTTTATCTCCATTTTTGTGTTTTCTGAAAACAGTCTACAGAATTTTTCATCAAAAATCTTTTGAAAGCATTAACTTCACTTGCTTCAAGGAGAGCATTAAAGACTTCTGTAGAGAATTTTCTGTCGTTGTCAATAAAAGAGTGATTTTCGCATAAGATATCGTGGATAAGAGCAGGAATTAAAAAACGATTGTCAGTGTTAGAACCAATTATTCGCCAAAAAAGACGGGGAATTGATGCCCCGTCGTAACAATATCCTTTTGGAATTTCAAAATTATAAGTCTTGTCCTTTTTGTAATTAACTAATCTTACTTGTAGATTTTTTTTATTAATAAATGGATATCTTTCAATAGATTTACGTTCTTCTTCTGTCATTGATGGGATATAATATCTTATGCTGATATGCGGATTTTCGCTAAAAAATATACAAACTTTGTTGTTAGAATAATATTCAAACATAATTAACCCTCCCAGAATGAATCAAGTTCACCATTTGCGTATTTGAACATTTTATCTAAAGTTTCCGGTATGATATCTAATTCTGCAGCCATTTTATCAAGCAGAGGATTTGAACGTTCTAATTCTACACATAAATCCCATTCCAAGAGTGCTTGTTCATTTTTTGAGATTAAATCTTTTAATTGTGTGTAAGTGATTCCCAATTTCTGTAACATAAGCGCAAAATTTCGCTTAGTGCAAGTTAATTTTGAGATACGTTCGTTTTCTTTTTGTAAAAGTTCCTGTTCATAATTCGGATTGATTATTACTTGTCCATTTTGTAATAATTCATTATTTTCCAGTGCAAATAACTTTGATTTTGTTTCTTCAATTTTTAACCCGAGTTTATGATTATATTCAACGATAAAATCTGCTTTTTCTTTATCTGAATAAGGTTTTTCTAAAATATAAGCCATTCTTTTGTTCCTTTCTATTTTATATATCCACAAACTTTCCAGTAAGAACATTTCTTTGGAGTATTTTCTTGATTTATTCTAATCTGAGTAGGAGATATTGCAACACAAGAGTGTGCGGGGGAGTTACCTCCTGTTTCCGACCAACCAGCGTCTACAAATAATGTCACACAAACATTATAATTTGTATCTTTCATTGGTTTAAGCAAAGTTACCGTTTGTCCCCCGACGTGATACTCTGTTTTCCCCCATTGTTCGCAATAACCATCAGACCATATTCTATATCCGCTAGTACCGTTTACGTATGTTGTTTTTAAATAAGGTGCTTGTATTGAAGGAGTATCTACGTCAGCTTTTCCATTAAATAATTTCGCATTAAGTCCTGCTGTCTGTTCTATCGCAGTCTGTGTGAATTCGCCAACATAAAAATACAAGTACATTTGTGTTGCTCGTTCTTGTACAGGTGCGTTGTCTTTATAGGTTGATGAAGATTTACTTGCATTTAATTCAAGGCAATAATTAGAGCCTGCTTCGCCAATTACTGTAGTTTTTCCAGATGACGACTTCACAAACGCACCAGTAGGTGGGAAAGACTCTGTACAATTGACATTACTGATGCCTTTAATGTTTGGCAAACTTTCCGCAAGAGTATTACCAACATTGTCACGTAAACCCTTAAATCCCCACTTAGTACGTGGTAGTTTGAATTGTTTATTTGCAGTATCCAACACATAGTACCAAGCTATGCCCGTGTTATTATATAAAGTCGTAAGGCTAGTTACTTGGTCGGCTGCACATATTTTATATCCTTTTTGAGTAAGTTTGTAGGTAATAGTAACGCTACCGACAGTATCTGTTTTAGTTGTGCTGGAAGCATTATTATATTCACTCAATAATTCATTATAAACATTGCTGTATGTAGCACCGCTTTGCCAACTAAAGGTATCAGACCTTAGCATATCCATTCTGTTTGATAAATGGTCAGACCAAAATGATGTTAATAATGGCGGATTCCAGCTCGTATCAGCTTGGGTGTTGGTAATAATATTATTTGTGATTGATATGCCGGTACCTGCGGTGTACTTGGCTTCGGCTTTTGTTGCATAATTTGCACCAGCGGTATTTAATCTTGTTACTTGTGTATCTCCTTCAGCTTTTACGGCATTTTTAGAAGAAGTTTCTTGTGAGGAAATCTTGCTCAAAGCGTTGTTACCACTGTTAATAACTTCATTTGCTTTATTTGTGGCAATTTTTGCTTGTTCAGTAGCTTTAGCAACTTCTGCTTTTGCAAGATTAACCTGTGTTGTTCCGGCAGAATTAACAGAAGTAACAGATTCGTTACCTTGTTTTTTGATGTTGTTGATTTGCGTATTTCCGTTAGCTTGAATGTTTGCAATCTGACTCTCACCTTCTGTTTTTATAGAACTTTTGGAAGCTTCTTCTTGTGAGGAGATATTACTTAATGCTTTATTGCCATTATCAAGAACTTCTTGAGTTTTTACAACAGCTATATTTGCTTTTTCTTTTGCAAGTATGGCTTGTTGTTTGCTTTCATTTGCGTAATGTTTTGAGGAATAGTCTTCTCCATTAACTAGTTTTTCTGATACAGCCCAGTGTTTAGCAAGATTTTCGTAATAATTTTGAGGAGTGTCTAATTTTATATTGCTTTTATTTCCTACGGTCGAAATATTAATACTTATTTCATTATTTTTTGAACTGACATTGACCATTTTTATATCCCCTCAACTTTCTTTGGAAATACGGTAATTGTATTTAATTCACCAAGTTTACTATTACCTAATAACAAAGTGTCTTCGAAACCGTCATTGTCGCAAATTTTTATGCCATAATAGTAAATTGCAAAGTTTTCATTCTTAGAAACTGTCATTAAATCGGTGAACTCGCCAGTTAGTTCAAAAATAACTGAATTTGATTTGTTACTATTTACAATTAGCTCCTTTCCAACAGGTTTACGTGTTTTATCTTGAATAGCAAAGAAAACCTTGTAATTTTCTTTCGAATCTAAACCTGTAATAACAAGGCTACCACTATCACCTTGTATCATTGTAATATTGCCATTATTATCTATTGTAAAAGCCATAAAACCTCCTAATTCCCACACGCATACCATTCAACATCATATGACCAGCCTTTTCCGTTATAATGCGAAAAACCACTTTGACTTTTTCCGGAAATTCCGCCTCCCTCATAATATATACAATGAGTCCCTAATAATAAAGTGTAATTAATACTTGTAAAATTCTTTAAAAAAGCTATACTGCTTCTTGAATTTAAAACACCACCTTGTTCTAACCAGACTCTTGTTTTTTTCTCAGAATCAGAAAAATATTCTTTGTACCAAGAAGCACCGTTAATGTATGTATTTACAAAAAGCCCACTTTCAGAGAAAAATGATTTTGTTTCGTTTATGGATTCTTCAAGTTTTTCCACATTTTTTGTCATATTCTCATTAATAGTAGTTATTGAAGAATTTATGCTGGCAATATTTGAATTCATGCCGGCTTTATTAGAAGTCACTGTTTCATTAAGATTGCTTATTTTATCATCAAGGTATTTAAAATTATTGTTAACAACTTCAGAAGAAGCCAATTCACCATATTTAATTGTTGTTAATGCCATCTTTCCTCCTTTCATTTATTAATGTGTCATAAATTTTATCCAATTTTTGGTTTATATCAACAATTTGTTCTTTCATGTTTCCAAATTCCGATTTTGTAATATACACTTGCGCTACTTCTGATAAAATTTCCCTATGTGTGTGTTCCAATTTTTCCGGAGTTACGAAAAGGTTGTATTGTAAAATTATTGCAATAAACATAAGTATTGCCGGAGCATATTTATAAATTAAATCTTTGTTCATAATCCTCCTACATGCTTTTATTTCCAAACAAGCTGATAACCTTGCTAATAATATCGACAAAATTTCCTGCGTTTGCAATTGAAGAGCTGCCGGAATCTCCGATTTTAGTTGATGTTGTCGCATTTCCTTTGCTTGTATTCAGTGATTGTTTTTGCATGTCAGAAACTACATCATAACCTTTCATATAGGCAGAAAGAAGATTACTAATCATTTTTGCAGAATTGTCTTGAGATGATGCCAATAATTCATTAACAAAATCAGCTGTAGCATTAGTATTTGAAGTCGCAAGATTTTTATACAAATCAGTTGCTTGAGAAGAACGCACCATATTTCTATTAGAAAGAGGATTGATAATGTTGTTTTCTAAATTTGCAGCGGTTGTGTTATTGAGAGTATTCACAAAAGAATTCAATTTCGCCTGATTTGTTGTAGAATTCAAATTTGGATTCAAATAATCATTCAATAAAGAATTCATGTTTTTGTTAACAGTATTATAAATCGTTTCTAATGCACTCCCTGGGACGAAAGAAGTTGTTGTACCGGAATTGTTAGTAGAAGCAGTTGCATATGGGTTTGAAGTCGTAGTATTACCATAAACCCTTGTAATTGTTTGAGATTGTTTTCCCATATTTTATCCTTTCTTTAGATTGTTTTTATTTTGATTTTGCAAAACTCAATGTTTCTTATACAAAAATCATCGCCATCGTTTTTTGTAAAAAATTTTATCTGGAGTGTCTTAAAATAAGAAGTCGGAAGTTTTGTCGCAGAGTTGATATTTTTTATAGCAAAATAATTAGTATCCCAATGTCCAATATCAAAATACAAGCAATTTTTTAATGTTTTTGCTTGAATACGTCGAGTTTTTGATGTTGTAGAATTATAATTTTTAATATATTCCAGATAAAAATTGTTATTATAATGCAAATCCAAAGTGACTTTTGGTGGAAAAGAAAGTATTTTAATATAATTTTCTCGTCCAAAATTCAATGGCGTACACTTAAAAAAAGATTCAACGAATTCATTATCGAAAGTATTAGATTGATATTCTTCATAAATTTTTTTGCCGGCAGAATACAAAACTCCATTTATAGTAGCAAAACAATTTATTTTTTGGCATTTTCTCTTTACCCAACTTTTCCTCAAATAATCATAAATTAAAATAAGGCTATATTCTTCATCTTTGTCAGGACGCAAAAACCAAACCTCATTCCTGTCTGCCGTTACAACTGATAACGCTTTTATTTCTCCAATTTTACCATTAGGAATTTCAAACAATTCATCTTGAATATCTAAAGCAATATTCTCACCCAGTGTTTGATTTCCATTTACAACCTGTCTAAAACAAAAAACTCCTTTTTTTGTATCATCATAAAAATATAATTCAGTCCCATGAAAAACCAATGAATTATAAGAAGCACATCCTCCTGGGAATTCCATTGTTTTATAAAAAGAAAAATCATCTTCATCTTTTGCTATCAAACAAGATGAATTAGAATGAAAAACCGCTAATGTTCCAAGATACGGATAAATAGCAGTAATATTTTTTACAAATTCTATATATCCGGCAGAGGTTGTAATACCGGTATCAGATGTAGCAAAATCATAAATGTTTTCTTGCATCGAATATCGCAAAATTTGCCCATCAAATACCCATAAACGTCCGGCAAAAACAACAAGCCCCATTCCCTTTACAGAACGACCGTCAGTATCTTTAAGCTTCATGAGTTTGACTTCTTCCAACACACCTTCAGCATTATAGTTTTCTAACTCGATACTTAACATCTCCTCAGAATTAGAAAATACCCACAAATCTGACCAACCTTGAGAAATATCACATCCACAAGATTTAGAAGTGACACTAAGTCCGGCATGTTTTAACGTAAGCGCTTTACTATCTGGGTTAAATAAATAAATTTTTCCTTCACTTTTATTCTCTGTGTGAACAAAAAAATAATTGTTCCCCTTTTGAACACTTTCAAATATATTAATAACAATTTCATCTTCCGGAATACATTCACAAACGCTAATATTTCCCTTCGATGTCCTTATTCCAACTCCGGCATTTACTTCTGTAGAGAATAATTCTACATTTTGCATATCTTCTGCGGTTATAATACCTGATGAAAAAGTTGAATTACTCCTATTAATACCGGAAAAATTATTGCAAATTAACGTCGTTTTTTGCATTACATATTCCTTTCACAATTTTTTTATTACTTTTTGTTTCAAAAAAAGCCGATTTTAGAACTCAATGTTACAAAACTTCATAATTGAGCATAAAAAAGGCAATTTTTAAAAAGTTAAATACTTTATATATACATAAGAGATAATTAAGAGAGGCAAGAGCAAATGTTA
>URPS01000013.1 GCA_900549855.1 uncultured bacterium
AAATCTTGTATATATATAAAGTATTTATGCGATTAAGAATTTCAATATAAAAGATATATTGTTACAAAAGTTTACATGTTTTGTGTTTTGTATAAAAAAAATCGGGATTTTGGAATAACCAAAATCCAGATTTTTTTTGTCTTTATAGTTCAACTAAATATTAGCAAGTTGCTTATAATAATCGTGAGCTTGTTCGAATTTGTATGACAAGTTGAACAATTTAGCTTCTGTTAATTGTGGAGTCATCAATTGTAAACCGATTGGCATACCATCTTTATCGAAACCTGCCGGTATTGAAATTGCAGGAATGCCGGCTAAGTTTGCTGAAATTGTTGCAATATCTGTTAAGTACATTGCAAGCGGATCTTCTGTTTTTGCACCCAAATCGAAAGCTGTATTTGGGCAAGTTGGAGCAAGAAGCGCATCAACTTGTGCAAAAGCTTTTAAGAAATCTTCCGTTACAACTCTTCTCATTTGAAGAGCTTTTTTGTAATATGCATCGTAATAACCTGATGACAATGCGTAAGTACCAAGCATTATACGACGTTTAACTTCTGGTCCGAATCCTTCTGCACGAGTTTTGCAATACATTTCTAAAAGATTTTTAGCGTCCGCTGTTCTATGACCATATTTAACACCATCAAAACGTGCTAAGTTCGAGCTGCATTCTGCTGTTGCCAAGATATAGTAAATACCGATTGAGTGTTTTATGTTTGGTAGAGAAATTTCTACAATCTCTGCGCCTAAAGACTTGTAAGTATCAATTGCAGATTGGATAGCCTTTTGAACATCATCTGCTAAACCTTCTGAAACTAATTCTTTAACCACACCAATTTTCATACCTTTGATGTCGTTATTCAAGCTGTTTCTATAATTTTCAACAGGAAGGTTTAATGATGTAGAATCATGTTTATCGTATCCTGAAATTACTTCTAATAAAGCTGCTGCATCTTCTACTGTTCTTGCGAATGGTCCGATTTGGTCAAGAGATGAAGCGAATGCAATTAAACCATATCTTGATACTTTACCGTAAGTAGGTTTCATACCTACGATACCGCAGAAACTTGCCGGTAATCTGATACTTCCGCCTGTATCTGAACCTAGTGCAAGGGTAGCCTCACATGAAGATACAGATGCAGCTGAACCACCGGAAGATCCACCGGGAACTTTGTTTAGATTCCAAGGGTTGTGAACTTTTTTGAAAGCAGAGTTTTCGTTAGAAGAACCCATTGCGAATTCATCTAAGTTTGCTTTTCCAACAATAGGAATCAAGTTGTTTAACAATTTTTGTGTTGCTGTAGCGTTGTATGGAGAAACGAAATTTTCCAAAATTTTGCTTGAAGCAGTTGTTTTTGAACCGATTAAGTTCATGTTATCTTTTAATGCTAAAGGTACACCGGCTAATAGTGGTAATTCTTCACCTTTAGCAATCTTTTCGTCAACTTTTTTAGCTGTGTTTAAAGCTATTTCTTCTGTTAAGGAGTTGAAAGCGCCAAGCTTTTCATCAATAGATTTAATTCTGTCTAAAGATGCTTGCGTAAGCTCAACTGCTGATACTTCCTTATTCTTAAGTGCTTTAGACTGTTCCATTGCACTCTTTTTTAATAAATCTAGCATGTTATATTCTCCCATTTACTTTAATTATAGCAAAAAAATATTAATGTAAAATAAATTGAGGAAAGTTGAAAGTGGAAATTGGTAAGCCATGTAGGTCAGCTTTACTAAGCTGACAAAATCTTTAACTACCTACCAGTTTGCCGTCATTGCGAGAAAATCTATGATTTTCGTGGCAATCCATAAATTATTATTTAACTGGATTACTTCGTCATTAACGTTCCTCGTAATGACGGCAAACTAATAGTTACAACTACTAATTATTTTAAAGCAACTTTTAACAAAAACAATAGTAAGCAGTAATCTTTAATGTTTAACTAACATCCTTTACCTTGCCGGCTGTTTTTGATAAAATGTTCTAAAGACAGTAATAAGGAGCAGAGTTATGAGCGTAAATCAATCAATTAAACCAATTTCTATTGAGTATGCGGATAATATAAAAATCGGCGGATGTGATTTGATTGATTTAGCAAAAAAATACGGCACTCCTTTGTATGTAATTGATGAAGCAACTTTGAGAGGGATTTGCAGAGATTATAAATCTGCATTCAAAGATTATAAAAATATTAAAATGATGTACGCTTCAAAAGCTCTATGTACTTCTGCTATAGCAAAAATCCTTGATTCAGAAGGCTTTGGTTTTGATACTGTTTCAGCCGGTGAAATTTATACTGTAAAGAATGCCGGTGTTGATATGTCAAAAGTCTTGTTTAATGGTAATAACAAGTCTGAAAGCGAATTAAAATTAGCTCTTGATTACAAAGTTGGCAGATTTTCTGTTGATAATTTTTATGAGGCAGAACTTTTAAATAATATTGCTACTCAAAAAGGAGTTGTTGCAGATATTTTGCTAAGAATTACTCCCGGAATTGAATGTCATACTCACGATTATATTCAGACCGGTCAGATTGATTCGAAATTCGGATTTGATTTATCTCAGATTGATGAAATTATTGAATTAATACTAAATCAATACAAAAATCTTCGCTTGAAAGGTTTGCATGCACATATAGGTTCACAAATATTTGAACTTAAATCTTATTATGATGAAGTTGAAATTTTGGTTAAAGAAATTGCAAGAATTAATAAAAAATTTAGTTTAAATCTTTCTGAAATGAATATTGGAGGCGGTTTAGGAGTTAAGTATACGTCAAATGATGTTCCACCTTCTGTTGAAGAACTTGCCGACGCTGTAACTAAATCCATGAAAAAATATTCTGTCGATATCCCAACAATATATATCGAACCAGGAAGAAGTATCATATCAACTTCCGGTGTGACGCTTTATACTGTCGGAAGTTCTAAACAAGTTCCGAATGGCAGAAAATATGTTGCTGTAGATGGCGGAATGGCAGATAATCCCCGCCCTAGTATGTATCAGGCGGAATATGTTGCAGAAGTTGCAAATAAAATACATATAAAAGAAAAAGAAATTGTAACAATTGCCGGTAGATATTGTGAAAGCGGTGATATTTTGATAAATGAAATCGAATTACCAAAACTGGACGCAGGTGATGTCTTGTGTGTATATAATACAGGTGCATACAATTATTCTATGGCATCAAATTATAATAGAGTAGAAAAACCGGCAATGGTACTTGTAAATAATTCACATTCTGATATTATAGTATATAGAGAGAGATTAGAAGATCTCGTTTTACATGACAACATTCCCGATAGGTTAAAGTAATATGTTTGATGCGCTAATATCCTTAATCCAAGATATATTGAGTCCTTTACAATGGTCATTAACATGGGTCAATATTATTGAAATTGCACTTATCGGTATTATTTTGTTTATTTTTTACCGCAAATTTATCAAAAATACGCAATCTGAAAAACTTGTCAAAGGTTTGTTCTTTCTTGTTTTTGCTTGGATTTTGAGCGAAATTTTAATCCTTATTGATTTGAGAATTTTAGGTGTATTCCTAAAATCGCTAGTAACTTTAATATCATTGAGTTTGATTGTTATTTTCCAACCGGAATTAAGACGTTTGCTAGGATATTTAGGTCAACCTGGATTTATAAGAAAAACGTTCTTCACAGCAGGTACTTTTAGAGAAGCTGAAGAGAATGATGTTGATGTAATAAAAGAAATTATTGAGGCTGTAAAATATTTAACAAAGACAAAAACAGGTGCGCTAATTGTATTTCAAAAAGAAATGGGTGCAGGAAGCTATTCTGATGTTGGCACAAAGTTGGACGCAAGAATTTCTACAGAACTCATTCTTACAATTTTTCATCCTAATACACCGTTACATGATGGTGCGATGGTTATAGAAAATAAAAGAATTCATTCTGCAGGTGTCTTACTGCCGTTAACAGAAGACCCAAAATTGAGTTGGAAATATGGCACAAGACACAGAGCAGCTATTGGCATGTCAGAAGTTTCTGATGCGGCTTGCTTGGTTGTTTCAGAAGAAACAGGTGATGTTTCTGTAACAATGGATGGAATTTTGAAAAAATATGAAGACTTGATGACTTTAAAAACAGATTTGGAAGGTATTTTGGGCATAAAACCAAAAGAAGATAATCAAGTAAAGCACAAAAATATATTTGATATGCTAAAGGGAAAAAATTAGGAAAGAGCGATGTTTTTTAATCATAAAAAGCCACCGGAACCTATAAAAAAAACGAAAAGTGAGTTAGCTCGTGAGTATTTAGCTAAGGCTCTTTTTATAACGATAGGTGCGTTTATTGTAGCAGTTGGATTGGAAATGTTTTTACTACCAAATAAAATTATTGATGGTGGTGTAATCGGTGTTTCCATGATGATTTCATACATTACAAAATGGAATTTGGGTTTGCTAATCTTTTGCATAAATATTCCTTTTATTTTAATGGCACTTAAAAACCTTGGACATAAGTTCGTAATCCAAACATTTTTTGCTACAGCTATGCTTGCTGTTGCGACCAATGTGCTGCATGGTATTCAAGCTACTGAAGATTTACTTTTAGCAACTGTATTTGGTGGTATAATTCTCGGCTTTGGAGTTGGCTTAATATTAAGAAATAATGCATCTTTAGATGGAACAGAGATGGTTTCTATTAATCTTTCAAAAAAATTGAAATTTATCTCAGTTGGTGAACTTTTAATGTGTATAAATTTATTTATCTATATGGGAGCCGGTTTCTTGTATGGATGGGATAGAGCGCTTTATTCAATTTTAACGTATTATATTGCTTCAAAAGTCATAGATTCTGTATTAGAAGGTTTAGACAAAGCTAAGTCAGTAAGAATTTTTTCTGAATATTATAAAGAAATTGGAAATGCAATTATGAAAGACTTGGATGTAAGTGTCACCTATATGAAAACAATGGGCGGATATTCAAGACAAGAAAAAATCCAAACTTATTGTGTAGTTAATAAATTTGAAATGCCAAGATTAAAAGAGCTCGTTCATACAATTGACCCAAGAGCTTTCATTGTTACAGAAGATGTTCACGAAGTTGAAGGTGTTCGTGTAAAAAAACATAAATAGTATTTTTACACTGGACATAAATTAAAAAGTATTATAAAATTTATATATATTAAGAGAGGAAAATAAATGCCAAACAAAGATATGATACCGGTAGAGGTAATTATTTTAACAGATACAGACGATATTAAAGGTACTGTTTATGTATCTGGTAACGTAGCTTCAAACAGACAATTAACAGAGCTTTTGAATGATGAAAATAGACGTTTCTTAGCTGTTGTAAATGTTGAAATTTATGCTAAAAATTCTAATCAGCCACCAAAGAGATATGAATTTTTGGAAGTTCATATGGATTCTATCCGTATGGTTCACCCAACATCTCAAGCATTGTTTAGAGAAAATCCTAAAACACAGGAAGATATTGCAAGATTTAGAGAACTAAGAGCTAAGTTAAATCAAACTAAGCCATTCTAGTTTTTAAGTTTTATAAAAAAGGCGGTGAATTCATCCTCACCGCCTTTTTTTTGTAAATATTTGTAAAAATTATTAAAGTTTTCAATCTTTTGTGCCGTTATACTATCTGTAAGATATCAGATAGGTACATTAATGAATAGAAAAGACGATTATTTAAGATTTGAATATGGAAATATTATAAATTTTTCAAAGAATCAAGAAGAATTAAATAGTAGTGACTTTAGAACTGCCAATGATAAAAAGTTGTTTAATATTTTTAGTGGCGGCAAAGATGTTTTGGGTAAAAAAGAGTATAAAAGTTTATGGCAAAGCGTGAAAGAATATGCCAGTAAAAATGGTAATGCAGAATTATTTGATGAAGAAGAAAAACAAGTTTTGCTTGATGATATAAATAAAAAAAGTGGTGAGCATTTTGATATGACCACATTGACAAATTTTTTATATAGAGTTTTTCAAAAGCCCGATAAACTGAAATTGGATGATACTGCGCAAATAAATGCGCCATACCATGAAATGCGTGAAAACGATTCAATTAAAATTAAAAACATAGCAAATACGCAAGAAGCAAAAAAAGAGTTTGCAGAACATTTGTTCAATCCGGAAAACAAAGAGTGTGAAGTTATTTATTCTGATGATAATAAGATAGCATCTAAATCAATTAAGGATGCTAATGGAAATTTATTGAGAACAATAACTTATGATAAGAACGGTCAACCTGAAAACGTTGAAATTAAAACAGAGTCTGGCTGGGAAATAACTGATTTTAATCCGGATTATGGAGAATATTCTATTATAAAAACCGGTACAGATAAAAATAAAAAACTTTCAGAAGTAATGATGAATAATAATAAAATTTATATGAAAGTTGAATATAACCCAAATAATCCTGAAGAGCGCAAAGAATCTGTGTATTCAATTGATAAAAACAACCGTCTTGCTTATACAACCGAGTACAAAGATAATAAAAGAGTAAGAGTTGTAAATTATAACGAAGAAGGTGAGCGAGAGCAAAGTTGTGAATATATTTATGAGAAGGATTTCTCTGATGGAGTATATCCTGCAAGTTTACGTACATATAATGCAAGAGGCGAATTAATAAACGTATATGATAATAAAACACAGAAAGAATATGATGGTAAGGGTAATGAGATAAAAACAAAGGATAATCAAGTTGATGAAAACAAAGAACTTTGGGATTTAACAGAATCTCTTATGCAAAATTTTACTACAGAAAAGCTGTTGTCCATTAATGAAAAAAATGTTTTAAAACTTATTGCCAGCTATGAGGCTGAAAGTGAAATTGAAACGTATAGAAATCCAAATCATACTAAACAGACACTTATTGAAAAGATTTTGACAACAGAAAATCCGGAAGAAAAAAGAGTTCAAGTAAAAATACTGGTTGATGCACTGAAAGGTAGTATTGATACACGACTTGGTTATAACACTCGTGTCTCAGACGAAAATTTGCAGTCAGGTAAGCAAAAATTAAATCAGATGTTAGACG
This sequence comes from uncultured bacterium, assembly GCA_900549855.1. GTDB lineage: Bacteria > Cyanobacteriota > Vampirovibrionia > Gastranaerophilales > Gastranaerophilaceae > CAG-196. The sequence continues at coordinate 7,015 of URPS01000013.1, forward strand.
AATGCTTATTAGATAATGTAGACGATAAAACTGTTAAAGATAATGTGGAAAAAGTTGCGTATCTGCTTAAAAATTCCTTTTATGAGTTTGGAGGTTTTACACATAACGATATTCCGAATGGAAAAATTGATAAATACTCTTATCAAAATCATGTGGGTGATTGTTGGCTATTATCCTCATTGGATTCTTTATCAGAACTTAAAAACGGTCAGAAATTTATAAATGACTGTATAGAAAATGATTCTGTAAACAAGAAAGTTAATATTAAACTGGAAGGTGGAAAAGTTACCTATTCTTTCAGCTATGAAGAAATTCAAAATGCTTACCATTTCTCAATAGGAGATGCTGATATGAAAGCTCTTGAAATGGCATATGAGAAATATCATCAGGAGTTTAAGCCGAACGATAAAGATAATATTGAAGGCGGTTGGATGAAAGACGCATTTGGAATTCTTAGTGGAAATAAACCAATGGAAGCTGTTGTAAACAATGGAAAAGCTGGTGTAATGATAGACGGCAATTTTGTGGAAATAAACAAAAAAAATAGACAAAAATTAAAACATATACCAATCGAGATAAAAAATGTAACTCCTGAAATTATGGCGCAAATAAAAGATGTCCAAGAGTTTACGGCAAAGACACTTACTTCTGCTGATATAGATAAGCTATCTCGCCATGCTTTTTATATAACAGATGTAGCAGAAAATGGACAAATTACGGTAAAAGAGCCAAATAGCCCTAACTTATCTCGCACATTTACACAAGATAGATTTTTTGAGCTTTATGACGAAGGTATGACAATTTTTGTCTTGTAACTAAATTTTTTCATTAAGATTTGTAAAAATCTCTTCATAATTACGCAATCAAAATTTTTTACGGGTTTTACACCAGATAGAAGGAGTGTGTGCTATGAGCATAGAAGCAAGAATTTTAGGAAAATTGGATGCAACTAACGTTCAAATAGAGATAAATTCTTCAAAAGGCAGTAGTAAACCTAATTATTATAAAGTGCCGGAAAATAAGGCTGATGCTTTTATTGCAGACTACGAAAAAGCTGTAAAAAGGAATACGGTTATATCTAATGTCGGTTTTGTTTCTTCTATTTTAGGCGGTGTAATTCTAGCTAGTGTAGCGACAAGGAATCTTAAAAATTCTGCTTTGAAGTGGATTATTAATTCAGCTGCTGGTGTTGCTGGTGCAACTGCTTCAATACTAGGCTGTAGCTCATACTTAACTAAAAGTCACGATGCTTGCTTAAAGAAACACAATGCAGAACAGATTTTTTATGATGCTTAATTTTTTTATTATAAAACATACACAAAAAAGATATCCAAAATAGCTGGATATCTTTTTTGTGTGTTATACATTAGTTTAATCTTATCTATTTACTAACACCTTGAGCGCCGGAAACAATTTCCACAAGTTCTTGTGTAATTGCTGCTTGACGAGCCTTATTGTAGTCAATAGTTAAAGTGTTAATCATTTCTTCTGCATTATTAGAAGCTGCAGACATCGCTGTCATTCTAGCTGCTAGTTCACTCGCATTTGCTTCTAATAGAGCTTGGAATATCGAATTTGTAATATACATAGGAACAAGTTGTTGTAAAACAGAATGAACTGATGGCTCAAATTCCATAACAGGATCAATTTCATGAGATTCAGCTTTTTCTATTTTTACCGGTAAAACATCCCAAGATACAACGCTATATGACATCATATTATTGAAATGTGTTGTGATAATATCAATCTTGTCAATTTTTCCGGATACAAAATCTTCCGCCAAGTCTTCTGCAATAAGACTTGCACCAGTAGCCGTCGGATCATTTGCAACATTCAAGTAGCTTTTTGCAAGTTCAAAATTACCACTTCTATGTTTGAATGCAGATACAGCTTTCTGACCAACAGGATAAATTACTGTTTTTATTCCATTTGAGTTATTTTCTTTTATTCTTGCCATTGTAAATTTAATAACATTGGCATTGTATGCACCAGCCAAACCCTTGTTAGAAGTTATAACAAGCAAGCCTTCAGTTTTTACTTCTCTTTTTTCTAACAAAGCAGGGTAATTGTCTAAAGCTCGTTCTACTTTCAAGCCGGTAGTTGAATATTCTCCAACAGTAGCAAGCATTTTTCTGAACAGAAATAATAATTCGTCAGAAAAAGGTCTGGCAGCCTTAACTGTGCTTTCAGCTTTTTTTACTTTTGCAGCTGCAACCATTTTCATTGCTTTTGTAATTTTCTTTGTATTCTGTACGCTTGAAATTCTGCTTTTTATATCTTTTAAGTTTGGCATAATCTATCCTTTGTATATTGATACCACCAAGATATCAAACTATTTTAACTTTAAATCAAATCCTTTTTTAACTAATAAAATTGCAAGAAGTGCAATTAAGACATATTCTAATATTTGAGTTGGCATCTTGCAACAACCGGTAATCTCAATTATTAAATAAGCTGCAAGGAAGAGTCCTACTAGAATAAATGCTATTTTATTAATAGTCCAAGCACATACTGAATTATCTTTGAAATAGTTTACATAATTGACATCAGCAACATGCTTGCACTTTGGTGAACCTTTGCAAATATAAGAATTTTTGTATTCTTCAGCGCATTCCAAGCATAAAGCTTTTCCACAAGATTTACATACCGCAAAAGCATCTCTGTCATGGTGATTAAAACATTTCATAAATAATTCTCCTTTTCTCATTTTGTTTAAATGTTGAATGAGTATATTTGTCAGGTAATGCCCGACCTACTTTTTGTATTAAAGTAGTTGGACTAAAAGCCCAACTACCAAATTAATATTATAATGTTTTAGCGTAAGCTTCCAATTGAGCTTTCAAAGCTTTTATGTCATCATCAGACAATTTGCTACCTTCGTTCAATTGTTTACTTAATTCCGGCATATTAGCTTCAAAGAATTCAAACCAACCAGCCTTAAATGCATTAATTTTCTTGTTATCAACATCATCCAAGAACCCTTCATTAGCTGCAAATAAGATAGATACTTGTTGTGCAACTGTAAGTGGTTTATATTGAGGTTGTTTCAACACTTCTGTCAATTTTTGACCTCTAAGAAGTTGTTTCTTTGTTGCAGCGTCTAAATCAGAAGCAAATTGAGCAAATGCTTCTAATTCTCTAAACTGAGCCAAGTCTAAACGCAATTTACCGGCAACTTGTTTAATACCTTTTGTTTGAGCGGCACCACCAACACGTGATACAGAAATACCGGCATTGATAGCAGGTCTTACGCCAGAGTTAAACAATGATGATTCCAAGAATATTTGACCGTCTGTAATAGAAATTACGTTAGTCGGAATGTACGCAGAAACATCACCGGCTTGTGTTTCAATAATCGGAAGTGCTGTAATACTACCGCCACCAAGTTCATCAGAAAGTTTAACAGCTCTTTCTAATAATCTTGAGTGTAGATAGAAAACATCTCCAGGGTATGCTTCACGTCCTGGTGGTCTTTTAAGAAGCAAGCTCATTGCACGATAAGCTTGAGCGTGTTTCGTCAAATCATCATATACAATAAGAACGTGTTTACCTTGTTCCATGAATTCTTCTGCAATAGCAACACCGGCAAATGGTGCAATATATTGCAATGGAGCCGGTTCATTTGCTGTTGCTGATACAATGATTGAATAATCCATTGCACCGTGTTTTTCTAGAGTTTTTGCCAATTGTGCAACTGTTGAAGCTTTTTGACCTACAGCAACATAAATACAAATAACATCTCCACCCTTTTGGTTCAAAATCGTATCAATAGCGATTGCAGTTTTACCGGTTTGTCTGTCACCGATAATCAATTCTCTTTGACCTCTACCGATTGGTGTTAGAGCATCAATCGCAGTTAAACCTGTTTGAAGTGGTTGGTGTACAGATTTTCTTGCAACAATACCCGGAGCAACTCTTTCAATAGGACGAGTTTTATCTGTAATAATATCTCCTTTTCCATCAATTGGTTTACCAGTTGGGTTAACGATTCTACCTATAAGAGCATCACCCACCGGAACAGATGCAATTCTGCCTGTTGTTTTTACCGTCATACCTTCTTTAATATGAACGTATTCACCAAGAATTACGACACCAACATTGTCTTCTTCTAAGTTTAGTGTAATTCCAAGTGTTCCTTTTCCATCTTCGAATTCAACAAGCTCATTAGACATTACGTTTCTTAAACCATAGATTCTCGCAATACCGTCACCTACTTCAAGTACGCTTCCGATATTTGATACTTCGGCTTTAGCTTCGTAATTTCTAATATTCTCTTTTAATATAGAGCTTATTTCATCAGGATTAATTACTGCCATTTTTTACCCTTTCTCATATATTATAAAAATTAATTATACTTTCGTTATTTGTTTTTTTAAGTTTTCCAATCTGTGTTTAATACTGTTATCTACAACCGTTTCATCAATGTTAAACACCAGACCGCCTATAATACTTGAATCAACATTCCAAGTAGGATAGATTTCTTTTTGCAATTTTTGAGCAAGTTGTTCTTTTATATAATTTTTCTTGCCTTCATCTAATTCAATAGCAGAAGTTATTTCCACTCTTTTAATATTTTTGAACTCTTCTAATTCTTTTCTGAATTCTTCTACAATTGCATCAATTATTCCAAGTCTGTTTTTTGAATTTAATGTAATCAAAAAATCATAAACAATAGGCATTAGACGAGTTTTAAAGATTTTTTCTAAAACAACTTGTTTTTCTTCTTGCGAAATAGAAGGATTTGCAAAAACTTCTGATAAATCTTTTGACTCAGATATTATAAAGTTAATTTCTTTTAAATCATCTAGGATATCTTCTTTTGAAATTCCATCATTCTCTTGAGCAAGTTCCATTAATGCTTTTGCCCATCTTTTTGCAACCAGTTCAGAGTCTTTAAATTTAATACTGTTTCCCATTATAAACCTGCCCTTAAATTTACTCCGTCTAATGCGTTGATACTATCATTAATTAATTTATCGTGCAAAGATGGATTATTTCTTAATTCATTAACTATGTGATTTTTAGCAACTTCTATAGATGCTTCAGAAGCTCTTGTTAAAATATCATTTTTTATAAGTTGTGACTTGTTTTCAATACTTTTCTGGGTATTATCTTTGATATTGCTAACATTTTTTTGTGCATCTTCTAAAATTTTATCACCAACGAGTTGTGCGTTTTCTTCTGATTTTTTAAGAATATCACTGATTTCATCTGCGACATGCGCAAATGAATCTTCTATTTTCTTTAAATCTGTTTCAGATTCCGCTTTTGCAGTTTTAGAATCTTCTATATTGTTCGCAACATCATTTTTCGCAGCTTCCAATTTTCCTGCAACATCTATACGTTTGCAAAGCCAAATAATTATGCCTAAAAATATTGCAAAATTAAAAAGATTTGTTCTTCCTATAAAATTGAAAACTTCACTTATACTAACCATTTCTCACTCCATTATTGATAGAGAATTCTATTCACTGTATCGTTGTCAAAACCTTGCACTTCACTTCTATAGCCAATCATTTTTTCAACAATATCATTTGCCAAATCAGTCATTCTTCCTTTTAAAGCTTCTTTTGTTTCATTAGAAACATTGTTAAGATTAGAATAAGCCTGATTTAATTCTCCGTTTGCTTCGTTTTGAGCATTATCAAGGATTTCATTTTTTTGTGCTTTAAAATCATTAATAGATTTTGTGTATAATCCACGAGCATCATCTCTTGCCATTTTAAGCTTTGCTTCTTTATCCTTAGAGATTGTTTCTGCTTTTTTATGGTTAATGTCAGCAGTTGAAAGATTTTCATCAATAAATGTCTTTCTTTCTGCTACAATTCTACCCATAGGCTCATATAAGATTTTGTTCATTAAGAAGACAAAAACTAAAAATGATATTATTGTAGCTAAAAATGTTGCGTTAAATTCCATGTTTCTTTACCAATTTTTTTGTTGTTATATTTGAGGTATTTCTATTCGTAGACTTCTACCTCACCCTAACCCTCTCCTGCTAGGAGAGGGAATAACCGCCACTTGTTTTTTCGATATCAACTACCAAACAACTGACAGTTGTGCTTATGCACTACCAGTATGCTTTATTTCTAGGCGGAGCCTGTACTTTAATACCACTAGTCGTTTTCACTAAGTAGCCGACAGGTGTGTCCAAGTACGCTTTTCTAGTAGGTTTTACTTTGAGGCGAAGCCTGTAGTCCAAATACAAGTTTGTAGTTCTTACCAAGCAGCCGATTCAATGTCTACGTGCGTCCTTGGAATTACTTTTTCTTTGTAGTTCCACCAATGAGGCGAAACCTGTAGCCCAAATACAAGTTTGTAGTTCTTACCAAGCAGCCGACCTAATGTCTACGTGCGTAGCACTAGCCCATCATGCCAGAAAGTTTCATAGCGATAACAAGAGCGTAGATAGCACAAGCTTCTGCAAGAGCAGCACCAACTAAGAAGAAACCAACAGCTTTACCAGCGATTTCCGGTTGGCGAGAGATTGCATCCATCAAACCTTTTGTTGCAACACCGATACCAAGACCAGCACCGATTGCACCAAAACCCATTGCAATACCTGCACCTAATTGTGCTAAATCTGAAATAGTTTTTACATCTTCCATTTTTTTCTCTCCTTTTTAAATCTATATAACTATTATTTAATTTTTATTCTTCAGAGTTTACAGCTGTTGCAATGTAAACTGTTGTAAGCATTGTGAATACCAGAGCTTGAACACAAGCTACAAGTATTTCAAAAAACATTATAGGCAAAGGTAATCCCCAAGCAAAAAGTCCGATTAGAGCTGTGATTAGGATTTCACCTGCCAATATATTTCCAAATAAACGTAGAGCCAGTGTTAGAGGTCTTGTGAATAATTCTAAAATTTCAACTAACATAGATATTATTCCAACAAAAGAAAACTCGTGTAGAAGAAATTTCCCTTTCTTTTGTATTAAACCAGCTACAACATAATATACAAGTACAATAACCGCAAGCCCTGCTGTCAAGTTGATATCATTTGTAGGCGAAGCTAATTCACCTTGCTTTAGCTCTAGCACTTTAAAAGGAAGCTGTCCCATAAGATTTGCTGTCACTATAAACAAAAACAATGAAGCAATCAGCGGGAAATGCTTTTGCCCATCTTTGTGAATCATTCCGTTAACAAGATTTGAAAAATATCCCAGAATACTTTCAAGTAATAATTGAAGTTTTGTTGGGAATATTGTTAACTTACGGGTTGCAATAAATGATACAACAAGCAAAAATGCCATTGCTGCCCACATAGTAATTAATGTATCCATATTAAAAGCCATTGTGTGTCCGGCAATAACTTTATTTACAATCCAATGTCCTTCGCTCATTGAATACCTCTCTCTTTCGTGTTGATATTAGCACAAAAACAAAACTAGTGCAATTATTTTTATTTAGAAATAACACCTTCTTTTATTAGTTTTTCTTTAATATCTTTTTTTGTTTGGAATTCAGAGCCTGACTTATCGGTAAGTCTTTTGATAAGCATAATAGCAGGAGTTACAACCCCTAAAGCAAGTATACAAGCGCCAAGGCTGTTAACGATGGATTTTCTTTTAAGTTTTCTAACACCATTGAAGAATGAGTCATAGCCTTCTCCTTTTGCTAAAGAAGATTGGAATTGTCCATATAATTCAGAAACTTGTTTGTTAACATTTTCCACTTCTTTTAAGTCTATAAAAGCTCTTGTATCAATTTTATTTGTATTTTTGTATGTTTTTATTACGTCGGATTGTTTTGCTATTTGTACAATTTTATTATCCGGATTTTTGTGTAAGAACTCGTACAAATTAATATCAGAAGAGTTAGCTTTTTTAAATTCTTTTATGCTTTTTTCGATACTTCCGTCTACGAAAGATTGTTTGAAGCTGTCATCTTCTAAAACTCTTGAGTCTAGTGTTATAGATTTATTGTATTTTTGGTTGGCATTCTTTTCCATCAATTCTTGAATTTTACCACCGGCATAATATAAGAAACATAGACATGAGCCTTCTTTTATAGCGTAGCCTACAAATTCTTGTGAACTTCTTGAATCACTTAATCTTTCTGTTGTAATAAATCCATCCATAATGTACATATTTTTAACAGGAGAGAATGCAAATTCTTCTACGACTTTGCCAATTCCCTTAAAAGATGGGTTGGAAGAGTTATTGTCTTTTGGTTGGTTGTTTTTCTCTTTTTGTGAGTTGTTGTATTCTTTTATTAAATTTTTTCTGATTTTTTGTTCTGTGTAATATTGTTTAAGTCTTGTCATTCCAACATAAGTTAAGGCTGCCATGACGGTTGATACTACAAATTTTGTAGCAGCAAGATTTTTGAATAATCTTTTGTTTGTCTTTGCTTTTTCTAAATTCTTTTTAACATCTTCGTCTGGAGCATGTTCTTTGATTTTTTCAAACAAGTCCATGTTCTTCAAATTTCTAGGGTCAATTTTTGAGTCTAAACCAAAGCTTTTAAAAACAGTCTTATCGAACAACCATTTGAAAGCTGGAATTCCACCCAGCCATAATGCTTCGGTACCAAATTCATCTATAAATCTATCAAAACCTTCTTCTTTTCCGGTAGCGTATGAACCGGCTGTCATCCCTAAGCAGCTTGATACGTCTTTTACGCCTAATGGTACTAATGAATTGGGGTTTCCAAGTGTAGAATATATTTTTGCAGCATTAATCATCATTATCCTACAACCCCCATATTAAATTCATTAATTTTTTACTGTGTTTGTTCATACTACAACCTTCCTTTCACTGTAAGTTATGTAAATCTTAAAAATTGCTAGTGTTTTAACATTTATTTACATAAATTAGTAAATTAATTTACATAAAAAAAGAACTCCCGCTTATAGGAGTCCTTTTCTTTTATAAAAACAAAACTTAGCCTACAAGTTCGGTATCATCCGACTCGGAAGCTTTAACCATGATTGCATGTTCTACAGGATTTTCTTTCTTGTAAGAACTGTCACTAGCAGCTTCCTCAAAACCAAACTCGTCTCGGGCTTTCTTCATTTGAGTTTCATCAACAAGCTTTTTAGCAAGTTCTGCAATTTCATACACCAATTTGTAACGATTATCTGTATTTTCGTTTAATTCCCAGGCTATTTTTACAATTTGATCCATCTTTACCTCTTTTTTTTACCTTAATTCAATTCTATAACACACATAAATATTTGTCCAGAAGTATTTTCTTTACAAAAGTTTACTAAAAAGTCAATTTTTAGTAGCAAACAAACTTTATATATACATACGAGATATTAATAAGGAGTTTATTATGACAAATCAAGTTAGCGGTTATTCACATACATTATTTTCTTCTGGAAGTTATTTGAGAAAATACGCAGAGCAAGCTGACAAAAAGGCTAATGGTGGTAATGGTAATGGAGTAATAGATGGTAACGAAATTAAAAAATTTAAAGATATTGTAAAACAAAAGACCGGCTATGATTTTGATTTTAGCAGTATGAAGCCTGTGCAGAATAAAACAATTGCTGTGCAGGATAAAAAAGGTTTTATTTTTAATAACACTGCTGAAATTTCAAGAAAATATGGAAATGCTACTTCAACAAAGACTATAGACTGGATGAATGGAAAACAGGAAGGTCATGATTTGCTTGTTCCGTCCAGAAAGACGTTAGACATTCCTTATATGAGCGATGATGACTATAAGACTTCTAAACAGTCTGTTGATAAACAGGAACAAACTGTTAGAGCTAAAATTCAAAAACAAAATGAGGTAAAAAAGCAACGAGAAGCCAAAGAATTACATGAAAATTGCAAAAGCACAGTTGAAAAATGTATCGATTGGTTTATAGGACTATGGAAATAACAAGTGGTAGCTATTTGATTTACCTATTTACCCCTCCATAAGTGTTGTCATTAAAATCGGATCACCGTCTGTAGCTAGAACGGTATGTTCAAAGTGAGCGGATGGTTTTCTGTCTTTTGTAACAACACCCCATTTGTCATCTTCAACAAAAACTTCATCTCCGCCAAGATTTAACATTGGTTCAATTGCGATAACCATGTTTGTTTTGATAAGCGTTTGGTCGCCAACTCTATAGTTGAATAAAAATGGATCTTCGTGCATTTCGTGTCCAACGCCGTGACCTCCATATTGTCTTACGATTCCAAGTTTATAACTATTGGCTACATCTTCTACTGCGCCTGATATATCATCAAGAACATTACCGGCTTTCATTTTTGAAATTCCAGCAAATAGGGCCTCTTCAGTCGCTTTCATAAGCATTTGTTTCTCTTCTGAAATTTTACCAACTGCGTATGACCAAGCACTGTCACCAACCATTCCACCATAAGTCGCGCCGACATCTATTGCAATAATATCGCCTTCTTTAAGTATTTCTTTTTCGGAAGGAATTCCATGAACAACTTTTTCATTTATGGAAGTACAAATGCAAGCAGGAAAACCAGCGTAGCCTAAGAATGTAGGAATTGCCTTGTTTTCTTTGATAACGTGCATCGCAATATTATCAAGTTCTTTTGTAGAAATCCCCGGTTCTACCACTTCTTTCATCTTTTTGTGAACTAAAGCTACTATATGACCGGCATGGCGCATTCTTTTTATTTCATCACGTGATTTTCTGTTAATCATAAGTTCCTTACCTTTTCTCATTTTAGGATTTATACATCCACCTACCTTATTATCTTAAATCTAAAAGATGGGTATTGCAAGATAAAAAAAATCCGGCTTTTAAAACCGGATTTTTTTTTATTAACCTCTAATTCCTAATTCTTTAATTAAGCTTCTGTATCCTTCAAGGTTCTTTTCCTTCAAGAATGAAAGAAGTCTTTTTCTCTTACCAACCATCATCAAAAGACCACGTTTTGTAGCAAAGTCTTTTTTGTTTGATTTCATGTGTTCAGTAAGTTCAGAAATCTTTTTTGTTAACATAGCGATTTGTACTTCTGCAGAACCGGTATCTTTTGCATTAGCACCAAATTTTTCGATAATTTCTTGTTTGTTTCTTAAGTTCATAATTCTTTCCTTTTCCTTTACTCCTTAGCAAGGCAAATGAACATTATATGTTATCATTTACCCTCACCGGGTACGTACGAGTACTACTCTACGATATCTATAGTATTATGCTAAATGCTAAAAAGCAAGCGTATCTTTACAAAAATATATTTATTATAATAAAAAGGCTTCTGCAATAGATTTATTATAATCCGGTCTTAAGATTCCTTTTTCGGTAATAATTCCCGCAATTAATTCATGTGGAGTTACGTCAAATCCAGGGTTAATTACATTTATACCTTCTGCACAAATTCTTTTTCCATTTATATGTGTAACTTCTTCGTGAGAGCGTTCTTCGATTGGAATTTCGGCGCCGGATTTGATAGAGGTATCAATTGTTGAAAGAGGAGCTGCTATATAGAATGGAACATTATGGTATTTTGCAGCTATTGCTACAGTATAAGTTCCGATTTTATTAGCGGTATCACCGTTAGCAGCGATTCTATCTGCCCCAACTACAACCATATCAATCATACCTTTGCTCATAAAATAAGAACACATACCGTCTGTAATCAATGTTACAGGTATTCCATCCATTGCAAGTTCAAATGTAGTGATTCTTGCACCCTGTTGTCTAGGACGAGTTTCATCTGCAAAAACTTGTATAGTATTGTCTTTTGCGTAAGCAGAACGTACAACTCCTAAAGCGGTACCATAACCAACAGTTGCTAAAGCTCCGGCATTACAGTGTGTAAGTATTGTTGCACCTTTCGGAACAACTTCTGCACCATAATCCCCAATTTTTTTGTTAATTTCAATATCTTCATTTTCAAGCTTTATTGCATTTATTTTTAATTCTTCAATTATGCCATTTATATCTGCTTTAGAAGCATTAATTACATCTATTTGTTTTTGAACAGCCCACATCAAATTGACCGCAGTTGGGCGAGATGTCTTCATATATTCAGCTTTTTCAATTAATTTCTTAACGAAATCTTCTCTAGAAAGATTTTCTTTTGCAATTTCTTGCGCAAAAAGAATTACGCCGTGCGCACCTGCTATACCAATTGCCGGTGCTCCTCTAACAATCATATTTCTTATAGCATCGAACATGTCGTCACCGGTTGTGATATTCACAAACTTGTATTCATAAGGTACAACTGTTTGGTCTACCATTTTTGAATATGTGTCAACCCATTCTATTGTTTTAATTTTTGATTTGAATTCCATTTTTATCTCCTGAAGTTATTATTTTATCTCAAAATCAACACTTGAATTTTGATTATTTTCTTTTTTTATCCCTGTAATCATTTCATACACATACGCTGTCACAAGTCCTGCAAATCCGTTAAATAATGCACTTATACCTGCCATAAGTATCATTAATAGAATCATAACTATAACTGAACCGAAACTTGTTAAGAAAAATCTTAAGAACCCTTGTGTATAAGCAGGAAATAACCAACCAAGAAGCATGCTTATTGGGGCGTAAACTATTGAAAACGCAATAAATGATACAAATCCGATGATTGCTCCAAAAATACAGCCTTCTCTTATGCTAATAATTCCAATTAAGTCGTTTTGCTTAAGATACGCTAGTACAAAAGCTGATAAACAGAGTATTAAAATCATAAAGCTTAGAAAACTGAGATAAGGCACAACTGTAATCAGTCCAAGCATTGCTCCTGCAAATGCACTAAGTATAGAAATTTGTTTTAATAATAATAAATTCATATTTATCCTTTTCTGTTAAAACCTCACCCAAGTCTTGTAGGTCGTGTTCAACTATTGTCATTGAACACGACAAATTATTCCGCTGAAATATATCCTCTTAAAGCCGTATAAGCTGCAACATAAGGGGATGCTAAATAAATATATCCCTTAGTATTTCCCATTCTGCCTTGGAAATTTCTATTTTGTGTCGCTAAGCAAACTTCGCCATCACCTAAGATTCCGGCATGGACACCGACGCAAGGTCCGCATCCTGGCGCTAATATAGCAGCATTAGCATCTACAAATATATCAATCAATCCTTCTTTTAAAGCTTGCTTAAAAACATCTTTTGAAGCCGGTGAAATCAACATTCTGACATCCGGATGAACAGTTTTGCCTTTAAGTATATTTGCAACAACTCTCAAATCTTCTATTCTACCGTTTGTACAAGTGCCGACATAAACCTGATTAACTTTAATGTCCTTTAGTTCTTCGACACGCTTTGTGTTATCAACTGTATGAGGACAAGAAACTGTGTGAGGTACGTCTTCTGCATTTATTTCAATAATTCGTTCATAAACAGCATCTTCATCCGGTAAGATTTGACGGAATTTATCTTCTCTACCACGTTCTTTTAAGAAAGCTTTTGTCTTATCGTCCGCAATAAACAAACCGCATTTTGCACCGGCTTCTACAGCCATATTAGCAAGAGTAAATCTTTCAGACATTGACATATTGTCAATTGTATCGCCTGTAAACTCTAATGCTTTATAAGTCGCTCCATCTGCACCAATCATACCAATTAGATAAAGCATTAAATCTTTTGAGCAAATACCTTCTCTAAATTTTCCGCTTACTACAATCTTAAAAGTCGCAGGAACTTTTAACCAAGTTTTACCAAGTGCCATTGCAACAGCAACATCAGTTGAACCCATGCCGGTTGCAAAAGCACCTAAAGCGCCGGATGTACAGGTATGCGAATCTGCTCCGACCAGAACTTCTCCTGGGTTAACAAATGTTTCAATTAATCTCTGATGACAAACACCGGCTCCAACGTCAGAAAGAACAGCTCCGTACTCTTTATGAAAATCTCTAAGAACCATATGAGTATTAGAAAGTTCTTTTCTTGGACTTGGTGAAGCGTGGTCAATAAATAATACAGTTCTTTCCGGATTATTTAATTTTGCTTTGCCTAGCTTCTTGAATTCTTGAACTGTAAGCGGGCCTGTTCCATCTTGCACAGCGGTAACATCTACTTTAGAAATTACAAGCTCTCCAGCGTGAACGGTTTTGCCTGCGTGCTCTGAAATAATCTTTTCTACTAATGTTAATCCCATTTTACTCCCCTTATGTAAAATTTGTAAAACTTGATTATAAACGACTTTATTTGTTTACAGATTAATTTTATCACAAGAATTCTTTTTTGTTATAATAAATTATAGGGATATTGGGTATCATTGTTTCTTGAGAGGAAGATGCTTGAATTATTTATTGAAAAATGTTGATAAAAGACAAATTATATTTTATCTGGTATTAGCTTTGTTTTGCCTATTCCTTGCCTGTTTATCGACAAATTATGATTTTGATTTATTCGCAAGATTAATAGTAGGTGAAAGATTTGTAGAGCAAGGTATTCTACCATATCATGATTTTTTATCTTACACCCCGACTCATAATTGGTATGACCATGAGTGGGGTTCCGGTGTTGTATTTTATTTGGTTTTAAAATATTTTAAGGCTTTTGGAATCTTAATGTTTCAGACTGTAACAATGTTTTTAATTTCTGTTTTTATATTAAAAATCCAGAAATTGCAAAATCATGCTTATCCGAGCTCTCTTTTATTTATGTGTGTATTTCTTGGCTTCTTTATGCACCTGAATCCGGTGTTGATAAGATGTCAGCTTTTTAGTTTTTTGTTTTTTACCATATTTTTATACATATTAGAGTTGACTAGGCGTGAAAAAAACAAATATTTAATATGGTTGATACCAATAATAACAATAGTTTGGAATAATCTTCATGGAGGTGTTGTATCCGGTTTAGGGCTTATTGCTATGTATATAGCCGGAGCATTATTGGAAAAACGACCTTGGAAAAAATATTTAATAGTTTTAGTTGTTTCTTGTATAACTCTTATTATAAATCCTTATGGCATTGAGTACTTAAAATTTCTTTTTTCAGCAACAACAAAACAAAGAACTTATGTTGTTGAATGGTGGCCTTTTTACGCATTTCGACATATCGCCTATTATACACCTTCTGTAATTTATTCATTATTGGGTTTTGCCGCTTATGCAATTGCAATTGTAAAGAAGCGAAAAATAGATTATACAAAAGTTTTTGTAATAACTTCTACTTTAATATTAGGTGCAATGCATGTGAAACTATTATCATTGGCAATTATTTCAACAGCTGCATTTTGTTATAATGATATAGTAAATTTATTTAAACGTATTGCTTATGTCTTAAAAAAAATTGAAAAAAACTTATATTTGGCAATTGTGATTTTGTCTTTTTTGATTCCATTATCTTCCCCAATGTTGCCTAGGGCTGATTTTGAAAAGTATCCTTTTTATGAAATAGAATTTTTGAAGATAAATAATATAAAAGGTAATATTGTTACACCTTTTGGAATGGGAAGTTATGCTACTTATAAACTTTATCCGGATAATTTAGTATTTATGGATGGAAGGTATGAAGAAGTCTATGATGATTATATATTTGATACTTTGAGAGATTTTGAGCTTGTTAATAAAAATTGGGAAGATATTTTTACAAAATATCCGACGGATATCTTGATGCCAAGAAAAAATAGTGACGTGTACGGTGCTTTACTAAAGCATCCGGCATGGACTTTGATATTTGATGGTAAACTTTGTGGAATTTTTGTTCGAAAAGATATGGAAAAGTTTTCATATTTTGAACCTGAGTATGGTATAAATTATTATAGAGAAACTATGTTTAAACACGGAGATTTTTTGAATGACTAATCCCTTAAAATATACATGTTTGTTCGGTGGTGGTGCAATTAGAGGAATGGCTTATATTGGAACAATACGAGCACTGGAAGAATTGGGCATTGAGTACGATATTATTGGCGGTTCTTCTGTTGGAGCTATTATAGCAGCACTAGTTGCTAGCGGATATAAATCTTATGAACTTGAAAATTTATTCATGAAGGTAAATTTTGATTTGTTTAAAGATATTCATCTAGGTATTGGCAAAGCATTTGCAATTAGTAAAGGCGAGATATTTTTGGATTGGTTAAATGAACTTTTGTTAAACAAGAGTGAAAATGTAAGAGGAAAGCACATCACATTTAAAGATGTTGATAAGCAATTAGTAATTATCACGACAAATCTTACAAAATTTTGTACTCAGGAATTCTCTAAAGCAGAAACACCTGATTTTGAGGTGGCTCAAGCAATAAAGATTTCATCAAGTATGCCCGGACTTATGGCACCATATGAATATGAAGGTTCATTTCTTGTAGATGGTGATTTGCAGAAAGCATCACCGATGTGGCGGCTTTCTGAAAACTTGAAAAAATCTGAAAGCAGAATTTTAGAATTCAGACTTGAAGGTGATTTTAATAAAGATGAAAAGAACCCGATATCTTTCATAAACACGATTTATAGCTGTGTCACAGATGTAGCGACAGATTTTGTAAATGAAATATATGGACAAAATGATAGATTTGATTGTATAAGAATTAATACGGGTGATATTTTCTTTGCAGATTTTAATTTAAACAAGGATAACAGGCGAAAACTAATAGATATTGGATATAAGCAGACTATTGAGTATTTTAAAAATGTATTACCAAAAAAGAAACAAAAATTAGTATCTATTTATGAACAAATTTTGCTGTATTTAAAGAAGGCTCAAAAAGGTTTAAAAGCAAATAATGTAGAAGAAGTTCAATGGTGGTTCGGTGATATATTTACAACTTTGTGTGAAAATAAAGAAATTGTCGATCCTGTTATTTATAATAAAATATGTGATGTTAAGAATTCTCTTGTGAAGAGTACTGCAACGATATTATTTTTTCATACTTGTTTTAAAGGGGCAAAAAGGTTGGATGCAGAACTTAGAGATTTGATACTAACCGTAAATATGAGAGTTGCGGATTTAAAATTGTATTTACAAAATTTCAGTGTATCAACAGATGTTGTAGAATAAGCAGTTGTATGCAAAAACTTTACAATCAAAGATTATCGAGTATAATTAAATAAGCTAAAGAGGGGTGTCCGAGAGGTTTAAGGTGCAATCTTGGAAAGGTTGTGTGGGAGCAATCCCACCGTGGGTTCGAATCCCATCCCCTCTGTATTGTAGTCCGGTCGCATTCTGCGACCGGACTACAATTTTATACAAACCCTGCAAACAAGCGACTTTAAAGCTGGTATTTTATAAAGATATACTCCAAAAGGAGACTAAATTCTCTCTTTTGCGCACAAGTATTACAAAAAGTCTCTGTTCGAGGTGTAAAAGGTGGAAAGTATACTAATATTAAGAAATCCACTCTTGTGGAATTAATGCATCTCCATTGCTCCAATTTGCAACAATATGTTTATATTCTTCAGGAATATCTCCCCATACCGATTCATCTGCGTGGTCAGATACTATAATTTGCAAATTACCATTAGCATCTTTAACTGCATCTTGAAATGTTTTGAACATCTTTTTGACTTGCTTGACATCTTTATCCTCAAAACTTTCATCTTCTTTTTTTAGTATTTTTTGAGGAAAGTATACTTGACTTGGTTGGTCGTATATTACAAAATTAAGTATAGGAAGATTCTTTTCTATAAAGTGAAAATGAAAGCCTAAAATTACCCCTATATGGAAAGCTACCCAATTAGAACCACTACCTGTTTCCCACAAGTAAAAATCCTTATGAGTATACTCTTCTTTTTTAACTTTAATTGTCATGTCCTCTTTGATAAATTGTGATATATAATGAAATTCTTTTATATCAGGTAAATATTTTTGTCCGTACTTTATTATATTTTTAATACAATTATCGTATTCCGTTTCAACATCGTCTATGTTAATTTCATTAATTTGTTTTTGAAGATCTTTTATTTGTTCATTTATATCCTCATCTTTGGAATTAGTAAATTCTAATAGAATTTTTGATTTTATAATTATATCTTCATAAATTTTTTCTACAATATTTTTCTTTTCTCCAATTTTAGCAATTTCAATTTTTTCATTTTTTAAAATTTTAATATTCATTGAAATATTGTTAATTTCTTTATCAATATCTAAAAGTTTTTTGACATATAATGCAATTTCAGGCTCAAGCTTATTGTTTAAATTATTAGTCAAAACATTTAAGTTTGAACAAAGTTCTTCTAGGTCACATAAACAAGCTGTTTCATCTGCATTTTCTTCGCAAAAATCGTGAATAAAATTAGCAATTTCTAAACGATTTATCTTTGTTTTTGCTTTTTCATTGCGTTCTTTTAGTAATTTTATTAGTTCTTCTATATATTCTTTTTGTGATTGCAAAGATATTAATTTGTTGTTCAAAGGCTCTATTTCTTTATTAATATCATTGAATAAATCAGAAATTGAATCTGCATTTTTTATACTTGGCGATAAATCTCTAATAGTTTTTTCAGAAAGTTTTTTTAAAATATTTTTATATACTTTTGGATTTCGGATTTTATCAGAATATGTTTCATCAAGTAATCCATATTTAATTGCATTTGAAATAATAGACTCACATTTTTCAAGTTGTATATTTTTTGCTCTTTTTGTTTCTTCTTTTCTTTTGTTTAATTTATTTAATTTTTCTCTTAATGTATCTAATTTAATTCTATTTTCTATATTTTCTAATGTTTCTGCCCCTATCACAAGATTAAAGACCGGCAACATTAAACGCTTGTATTGTGTAGTATCCATTTTATACAGTAGACAATTTGGATTAGCAACAATATATTGAGGTTGAAAGTTAAATGTAACTAAATCTCTAAAACTTAACCTTGAATCTCTAATTCCCATCGAATGAGTGGGCTCATAAAAAGGAACCCCCATAATTTTATTTAAATATAATTTAAAATCTTTAATATCCATTTCTCCACTTCTATCAACAAGAATGGGTATTTTTTCTATATTTTCTAATACTATAATTTTATTGCTTGCTTCATCTGAATTTTCCCTTGCTATTAACATTTTCGTCTCATCAATATTCAATACAATTCCAAACCAGGCAGAACAATCTCGAATATGACCTACTGGAATTTTATTTTGAGTACTTCCTAAGCAATAATCTATTATAGGTATAATTGCAGATTTACCTGTTTGTGACAAACCATAAATTATATTAATTTTACCTTTTGCGAATGTAAGAATTTTTGGTTCTAAATTTGGATTTTTAGCCCATATCACAATCTGTTCTATTTGAATATTTTTCATTATAAAATTACCTCTAAATTCTTTATAACTTTATTAATATCATAATCTTTTGCATAAATTTTTGCTAATATCTTTGTAGTTTTTATTAAAGATATTAATTCTTTATTTAATTTTTTGTTGCAATTGTTCTTGTTATTTATTTGGACAGTTCCACAGGAATTGACAACTATTAAATTCGTTTCGATAGCAAATATTATTGAAGACATAACAAATTCTCTAAATTTTAATATTACACCATTTATAGTGCCAAGAGAGAAATTGTCTTTAGATTTTCCTATATATCCTATTTTTTCGTATAGTTTACTTATTTTTGTAATTTGATGGGGTTTATTGTCATTGTCCTGCCAAAATATAAGTTCTCTTACATCCCTCACCATTATTAATGGTATAAGAATAAATATCTCAAGTAAATTTGGATAAGAGCCCGTTTCTTGATAAAAGGTAGTTGAAAATAGATATATTAAATATGCTCCAAGAGCAGGATTTTGTATTTCATTACAGTATTTTTTATATATTGTTTTCATAAAAGTCCTTAAATTTATCTTCGTATTGATAGTGCCAACCTACTGAATAATTATGATTTACAGGCTTATTTGCTAACGTATTATAAATACCTCTGGTTACTCTTTTTTGAGAACCGTTAATAGTAAATCGTTTAGGCTTTAAATTTTCCCCTTTATTGCAACACATATAGTACAAGTCTGCACCATCGTATTCTTGATTTTGTCTACGAAGATAATTTTTATGCTCTTTCCATTCACTTTTTGCCTCGTAATATATTTGATTAATATCTTGTTCATTAACATATCCGTCAGCAGTACAATCTGTACATAATATTTCCCAAGCAATATAATCTCTTATTGCAGGCTCTACCAAATCACTTAAGTTAACTTCTTCTAATTGCTTTACCATTAAAGATTCTTTCAGGTCTTCTATTTTGTCGGTTTTTATGTTAAGACTATCAACTAATTCGTATGCATTTAGTCTATCATATCGATCTTTATAAAAATCAAATTGTTGGCGAGTTATCTCTATAACTTTTTCTGTTTTTAGTTTTGGGTTTTCTAAATAAAGACCAAAACGGCCTTTTATATATATATTGAAATTATTTATGGACTTAAATGTTTTTCCATATTTATTTATAAGCATATCCATAAAATCTTCGGAAGACGATTTTATAGGTTGTTCAATATAAAAATTATTAAGAATAAATCTTAATAATTTTTTATTTGTATTGAGTTTATTAAAATATTTTTTTATCTCATTTGTGTCATCTTTTTCTTTAAAATATTTTTCTTGTTTTTCCCAAATTTTATTAAAATTATTTTTAACTTTTATGTTTAAAAATTCGTTTGCTAAATTACCAATTTCACACTTATCCCAAGAATATATTACAAATTTGATATCACAACAGATATCGTCCTCTCTTATATTTTCTATTACACAAAACCAATTATATAGGGTATTCCACAAATCTTTTGAATAATCAGTCAAAATGCAAGGTGACTTATATTTTATTTGTTCTAATTTTTGAATTTTTCCATTATAGTCAAATATTGAAATATCATCTAAATTTTCAATTCTTACTTTTCCTATAGAATCATCTGACACAATATGATATAAGGCTCTCGGTGCTTCAACATAATAGCCTAAGAAAGAGTCTGGTCTGTCGTTGTTAAGAGAAGAATTACTCATGCTACAATTATAGCTGTAAAAATAAATTTTGTTGTAATTTGTAACATTTTCTTAATATACATAAGTTAGTAAACTTTGTTTTTAGTATTAAGCTATATCGTTGTTTATAAAATTATAATTTTGAATAAGAGTTAGTAGGAACCACTATTGCTAGCAGATTTCGATTAACCGGTAATAGATTTTAATCTACACACTTCTCCCTGCAATTCTATACAACTCCTTAACCGTCATATCCGGCGCTTGTTTGCCATTCAAAATATCCTCTATTAATTTAGGTGGAAGATAGCGCAAGCTCATAAGTCTGTAGATATAACTACTCTTTTGCTCTTTAGAGAGTTTGCCTTCAAGCCAGAGTTTGTGATAATAAAACCCCTTGGCAACAGATTGGATTAGAGTTAAATTATATTGACATTCATTCTCTATTATCAATTTGTTACCTCTTTTGGGCACAGCTACCAGCTGAACGGGTGTTGTTATTGTTATAAATTCATCATCTGCATAATCTATCAAAACTCGTTCACCGTAAGCAAGAAGCTCTAAGACTTTTCCCAAAATGTTTTGGTTCAAAATAACTTCAACTTCATTTTTGTGTACAATGACTTTATTTAAAACATATCTGATAATTTGATCATTGAGTTCTATATCCACAACCATATCAAGAATTTTCTTCTGCAAAGCTATTGATTTATTGGCAATATATTGTTGAATTTCAGTCTTATTTCGGACAAACTCTGTAATGAGTTTTCGCACAAGAGTTTCAATTTCAAGTTTTGGCAATTTACTAATAGTACCCACATCTTGCTCACGATTTTGGAGAATCGCTTGTGATATATAGTAACAATAGCGTTTTTTATATCGGTTATTGCTATAACTCGGTGACATGTAATTTCCTTTATCATCAAACAACTTTGAAGCAAGTAAAGCATAAGAAGGATTGTTGGTTTCATACTTTCGTTCAATTGAATTTTCCTTAAGCATCGTTTGCACTTTTTCAAAAACATCTTCATCAATAATTCCTTCGTGCAATCCCTCATAAACCTTGTCCTTGTGCACAATTTTCCCAATATAGGCTTTGTTTTTCAACAGATGATTCAAATGTCCTTTTCTGAAATTCTTTCCACTTTCAGTTTTAATATCGTTTTCAATGAGATAATCGTGCAAATTTTTTATTGAACCAAGTTCCAAATACTTATCAAAAATAAGTCTTACAAACCCAGATTGCTCAGGATTCTCAACAAGAGTGCTACCAACTTTTGTATAACCAATTGGAGCTTTTCCATGCACAAATAATCCCTTTTTTCGTGATGCTTCAAATTTATCTCTGAGTCGTTCACTAGTGATTTCTCTTTCAAATTGTGCAAATGATAAAAGCATATTCAAGGTAAGCCTTCCCATAGAAGTCGTTGTATTGAATTGTTGAGTAATAGACACGAATGATGCCTGATGCGCATCAAATATCTCAATTATCTTTGCAAAATCCATCAATGAACGCGTTAGACGGTCAACCTTGTAAACAACCACAATATCAATCTTGTTTTGTTTGATATCTTCCAATAATTCTTTAAAAGCTGGTCGTTCCATCGTTCCACCAGAGAAACCGCCATCATTGTATTGTTTTGTTACCAAAGTCCAGCCTTCGTGCTTTTGAGATTTGATATATGCTTCGCAAGCTTCACGTTGAGCATCTAATGAGTTGAAATCCAACTCCAAACCTTCCTCCGAAGATTTTCTTGTATAAACCGCACACCTTACCTGCTTCATTTGCACACTCCAAAAAATCTGTTACCGTTCCACTTTGTCCCTGTGATTTCTAAAGCAATTGCTGAAAGACTTTTGTAAACTTTTCCATTAAAATTATACAAGCCGTTCTGTAAAACGACCTCATACGTGCGTCCATGATAATTCCTGATAAATCGGCAATTGTTTGAAGTTCCCTTCAAGGATACATTTGCCTCTTCGACTAAATTATTTGTCTTTAACTCATTCATCAGTCTTTTAAGTTTTATTTTAACTTCTGGTGATAAATCGCCGTATTTTTCAAACCATTTTTCTAATTTTTTATCAACAATCTTGCTCATCAAACACATTAATGGCTCTTATTGCAGCAATTATCAAGGCTTAAGACACAATAATTAACATTACTTCAATTCTTTATATGACATCAAAATTTTGTAAAAAAATTGCATTTCTTCTAGTGTTGATTGTTCAAAAATTGTATTGATGTCGTTAACTAGTTCTTGTTTGGTTTTTATATGCCCGAAATCAAACAAGTCTTTTATTTCAACATTCAGAGCATTTGTAATTTTATTCAAATTATCTTCTTTTGGTAAATGCACACCTTTTTCAAGCTTACTTAAATTTGTAGCCTCCATGTCAATTAAATCGGCAAGTTCAACCTGTTTCATTCCTTTGGCTTCCCTTAATTCTTTTATACGTTTTCCTACTTGCATACTTAATGTTGACATAATTACCTCACAACACCAGTATACTTGATTACAATATTGATAAAAAGATTATTGCATGTCAAGTTATTATTATAATATGATTGACTTGTTATCACTTTTGATTGTATACTTATCATAAATCGCCAAGAAATTGGTTTAGTGTAATAAGAATATGAGAAAGAGAAGTATGCCTAAAATTAGCGTTATCATTCCTGTATACAACGTAGAAAAATATTTGCCTGAATGCCTTGAAAGTATTCTTAATCAGACTTTTCAAGATTTTGAAATAATCTGTGTTGACGACGGTTCGACAGATAGGTCGTTGGATATTTTACAGGAATATAAACGCAAAGATGATAGGTTTGTTATTTTGCAACAACGCCATGCCGGAGCAGGAGCTGCAAGAAATCATGGTATAAAATTGGCTGAAAGCAAATACATTCAGTTTCTTGATTCAGACGATTATTTTGAGCCAATACTTTTAGAAGAACTCTATACGAGGGCTGAAAAATTTAACTCTGATCTAACAGTGTGTTCATCAAGAAAAGTAGATGACTTTGGAAATATAACTGAAAGCAGAAATCCTAATTCTCCAATCAATCTTGATAAAACACCTTTAGAAAAACCGTTTAGCAGACAGAATTTCAAGGATGATATATTTTGTCTGCTTACACCTATTCCTTGGAATAAGTTATACTTAAAAAGTTTAATTTTAGATAATGGAATTGAGTTTCCACCGATTAATATTTGTGAAGATATCGCTTTTGTTCATGCCTGCGTCGCTTGTGCCAAAAAGATTGTGGTATGTGATAATGAATTAATCAATTATAGATATAATCGTCCTGGAAGCATGGCAACATATAGAACACACTTTACTATTGATGTTGTTAAATCCTGTATGAGTTTGAAAAAGTTTTTAGAGCAAAAAGGTTTATATCCTGAATTAGAAAACGCTTTTGTTAAAGCTTTCAAAAACCACATTCGCTGGGATGTAGCACAATGTAGTGATGAAGAGTATAAAACTTTCTTAGAAGAGTTCAAAAAACTTATGCCTAATGGTTGGGAACTTTTCAAACCAGCATTAAGAAAAGACTACATTACAGCTGATTATCTCAAAAAATTTATTGGAGATAAAAAAGTAATGCTATGGGGTGCAAGTTTCTTCATTCAGAAAGTTTTAGCAGAAGAAAAAGAAGCGAACCCGAATATCATAGGTATTATTGACAGGAATAACGCTTCATGGGGCAAAATATGCGGTAATTATAAAATTTATCCTCCTGAAGCCTTATATGAATTAAAACCAGACGGAGTAATTATGACAATTTGGTCTAATTATGAGGTAATTTATCCGAGTTTAAAGGAAGAGTTTACAGAAAAATATCCAAATATTGAGTTGTTACCGAATATTTTTGAAGAGGAGATAATTTTTTAATGGTAAAAATTTCGATAATTGTACCAGTGTATAATACTGCAAAGTACTTGGATAAGTGTATTCAAACACTAATTAAACAAACATTAGAAGATATCGAAATAATTTTTATTGATGATGGTTCTGAAGATGGTTCTGCAGAAATATTGAAAAACTATGCAAAGAATGACAAACGGATTAGCATCTTAAACCAGAATCACAAACGTCAAGGTGCTGCACGAAACTATGGACTTAGCATTGCTCAAGGAGAGTATATTGGTTTTGTTGATTCGGATGACTGGGTAGAATTAGATATGTTTGATCAAGCTAAAGAAACTGATTCTGATATTGTGATGTGTTCAATGAATACTTTCGAAGATGGAACTAATAAAATTATCGTAAATACATATAATACTCTTGATATTTTTAATCAGAAATTTTTCGAAAACTCTTTTACTCCTCAAGATACATTAAATTTTATTTTTAACATCTCTGTATCACCTTGCAATAAAATTTACAGGAAAAGCTTGATTGTTAAGAATAATATAAAATTTCCGGAAAATATTTATTTTGAGGATAATGCATTTTTCTTTAAGTCGTGGTTGAATGCCCAAAAAATAAGTTTATTAAACCAAAAGTTATACCAGTATAGAAAATCTACAGCATCAACTACTAAAAGTGATAAAAACAAACTAGATATATTTAAGACTTTGGATTTAACAAAAAATATATTAGAAGAAAACAATTATTATAATAGGCTAAAAACTGATTATTTGCGTTACAAAAGCGCTTCTTTACAGTATTGGTTCAGCTCAATTCAAAATAAAAGTATAAAGCTCCTATTTTTTATAAAGTTACTTATGGAAATGCCAACGGTAGCATTATTACCGATTTTGATAAAAATCAAAGAGCTAAAATTACTATTAATTTTACTTTTTGATAAAAAAAACAAAATTATACTTTGGGGTGCCAGCAATTTTCTCGCAAATTTTCTAAAGAAACACAAAATACATAACACCAATATTCTAGGTATTGTTGATAGAAATGAGAATAAAAATGATTCAGAATTAAACGGTTTAACAATTTATTCTCCAAATAAAGTTAAAGAATTATCTCCTAATAGAATAGTTGTTTCCATAATAAATTTTAGTATCGAGAGCAAAAGATATATTGAACAATATTTAAAAGAAAATAATATTAAAGA
This sequence comes from uncultured bacterium, assembly GCA_900549855.1. GTDB lineage: Bacteria > Cyanobacteriota > Vampirovibrionia > Gastranaerophilales > Gastranaerophilaceae > CAG-196. The sequence goes on from URPS01000013.1 coordinate 32,887, forward strand.
CTGTAAATTGGAGTTATTATAATGTTTTGGAAAAAAGAAAAAGTTACGATAATATCACCTTGCTATAATGGTGAAAGCTATATAAGACCTCATATTGAATCTATTTTAAGCCAAGAATATGAGAATTTAGAGTACATTTTTGTAAATGATGGTTCAGAAGATTCAACTGAAAAAATTGTATTATCTTACAAAGATCAATTCAAAGCAAAAAATATCAAATTTATCTACTTAAAGCAAGAAAACAAAGGACAAGCAGCTGCAATAAATCTGGGTTTACAAAAAATGAAAGGTAGCTATCTTTCTTGCATTGATGCGGATGATGTTTTGTTACCTAATTACGTAACTGAAATGAGCAACTACCTAAAAAGTAATAAGAATGTAAGTATTTGTTTTCCAACCGCAGAAGAAGTTGAAGAAAAAACTTTTAATCATTTAGGTTATAGACACCGAAACTTAGCTCCAGATGTCGTTGATACATTCTTTGACGATGTTTTAGATTATCATAATGTTCCTTTTTATCCTTCATATATGTTGAGAGTAAAAGATTTCTTAAAAGTTTATCCCAATAAAAAGATTTATGAAGGAAAGTCCGGACAAAATCCTCAACTTATTTTGCCATTTGTTTATAACCGTAAAGTTGGATATTTAGATGAATGTCTTATGAAACGTGTTGTGCGAGAAAAGAGCGATTCTTTAGGACTTACAGATAAAGAAAAACTAACTAAATATCGAAATTGGGAAGATTTGTATTGTCAAGTTCTTAAGTACATTCCACGAATGCCTGATTATGAAAGAGGGTATTATTTTACTAAAGTTAAAAATATGTATTCCGCAAAAAGACAAGTAATAATACAAGCAATAAGAGAACAAAGGAAAAATAATGCAAATAACTAAACTATGCACAGGCTGTATGGCTTGCTATTCTGCGTGTCCAGTCGGTGCTATTAATATAATTCAAAATAAAGAAGGATTTTTTGTTCCTGAAATTAATCACGAAAAATGTATCAAATGCGGACTTTGTAGTTCTGTTTGTCCACAAAATCGAAATGAGATTGTTAAAAACCAACCTGCTGATTATTGCTTTGCTGCACAAGCGATAAAAGATGAATGCCAAAAAAGTTCTTCCGGTGCTGTATTTCCACTCCTTGCAAATTATATATTAGAACAGGGTGGTTATGTTTGTGGTGCTGCTTATAGAGAAGATTTTAAAGTGGTAGAACACATAATTATTGACCAAAAATCGGAGTTACAGAAATTACGTTCTTCAAAATATGTACAAAGTTTTGTTGGAAATGTTTTAAAAGAAATAAAAACACTCTTAGAAGATAACAAAATCGTATTATTTTCTGGAACGCCATGTCAATGCGCAGGATTAAAAACATTTCTAAAAAAAGATTATAAAAATCTTTATATTTTGGATGTGTTGTGTCATGGTACACCATCACCTTTGGTGTGGGAAAAATATTTAACAGAAATTTCTTTTGGAAAAAAAGTTGAAAGTGTTAATTTCCGCGATAAAAATCATGGTTGGCATCCTACTTTAAGCGTTAAATTTGAGAATAATACTTCTTTTTGTGAAATAAATTCTGAAAACCATTACTTACGGAGTTTTCTACAAAATTTAACACTTAATGAAGCCTGTTATTTTTGCAAATATACAGAAACTTCGAAAGTCAGTGATATAACGCTTGGTGATTTTTGGGGTATAGAGAATGTTGATAAAAGCATAGAAAATACAAAAAATGGAGTTTCACTTGTTTTAGTAAATAATTCAAAAGGGCTAGAATTATTGAACAAAATAAATTTGCCAGTATTAAAAAAATATCCAATAGAAAAAGCAATACCAGGAAACCCCGTATTGGAAACGAATGTACTAAAACATCCTAATCGAAATAAGTTTTTTAAGAACATTAACTCAAAATCGATTTTAAATAACATAAAAACTTCTTTAGAAAATAAATATGATGGCATTATTGCTAATTTTTGGTGGACAGAAAACAATTACGGTGCTGTTTTATCAGCTTACGCAATACAACAATATTTGTTATCACAAGGCTTTGATTTTAATCTATTAAACTTCTTGCCAAATAACAAGCTTCCAGAATTTTCAAGAGATTTTGTTCAAAAGCATTTAAAATTAACTCATCGAATTTATAAAATTGAAGATTTACCAATGCTTAATAACAGTACTGAAAATTTTGTCGTTGGAACAGACCAAGTTTTCCGATATAAGTATATTGGCAAAACTCTATTTCCTCTTTATACACTGAGTTTTGCACAATATAACAAACATAGAGTTGCATTTTCAGCAAGCTTTGGCAAGGACAATTTTGACGAAGCGAACTTTTTTGAAAAATATGTTTTTAAAAAGTGTTTACAAAGATTTGATTCTATTTCAGTGCGAGAAGAGTCCGGTGTAAAATTGTGCAAGAAAAATTTTGGACTAAAAGTTGAAGATATACTTGATCCGGTTCTTCTTCTAGATAAAAGCTCTTGGCATAATTTAGCAGATTCCGCAAATGTAAAAACAGAAAACAAATTAGTTAGTTACATTTTAGATGAAGATGAAGAAACTCTAAAAATTTATGATTTTCTTGAAAAGAAATACAAAATAAAAGTTGAAAAACTTGCAAATTCAGGCTTATCGCCGGAAGCATTCTTATCATCAATTAAAAATGCGAAATATTTTATTACAGACTCCTTTCATGGCGCTTGTTTCGCATTGATTTTCAATAAAAAAGTTATTTGTTTAACAAACGAAAAACGTGGAAATAGCCGTTTTGAGAATTTAAGGCTAAAATTTAATATTGCACACCTATTCTATCAGGAATTGCAAGATATTGTAAACAGAGAAGATGAACTATTTGAAACTTTTGATTATCAATATTTTATTGAAGTAATTGAAAATGAACGAAATAAAACAAAACAATGGTTGAAAAATGATTTCAACACAGACAAAAAGAAATCATTTTTGATAAACACTAACGAAAGTTATGTTCAATTTTTACTATCTATAAAACAATTACAATTCTTTAATTATATTAAAATGAAGCTTGAAGAACAAGTAATGTTGAATAAATTGAATAAAATTATCAAACGTAACAAAAAACAAAAAATAGTCTTTTGGGGTGCAAGCTTGTTTTTGAAAGAATTTTTGACTAAGTACAAAATTAAAAATTCAAATATTTTGGGCATTGTCGATAAAAATACAAATTTACAAGATACAAAATTGGGTGCTTATGAAATCTTTACTCCGGAAAAACTCGCTGAACTCAAGCCCGATGTTGTAATCTGTTCAATCAAAAATAATCATGAACGTATTTATCCGATTGTAAAAAAATATTTACAAGAGAATTATCCGGAAATAAAAGTTTTACAAGATATATTTGAATAGAAAGGAACACGTAATGGAAATTTTTAGTGAGTACGAACATGCAGAATATCGTTACGTATTGGGTAATATTCAAGATAAAAAGGCAAAAACCATTATATATTTAGGATTAAACCCCAGTTATGCAACTTCACATAAACATGATAAAACGACTAGCTTTATAACTCGCTGGGCTACTACACAAAAATACGAAAATGTTATATTTTTAAATATATGTCCTTTTGTCTGCACATACGGAAAAGATTTGCCACTTGAATTAAACAACTCCGAAGTTGAAATAAATTATAATAACATTCTAACGATTATAAAACAGATTTGTCCATTTAATAATTATACAATTTTATGTGCTTGGGGTAATGATATTAATGGAAGAGAATATTTAAAAGATACTAGGGATAAGATATTAAATTTATTTAGTGCTGATGAAAGAAAAAATAATTTTAAATGCTTTGGTCTAACTAAAAAAGGCAATCCTAACCAAATTAGATGTCTTAAAATTGATGAAAGCTTGATAGATTTTCAAATTTAAAGTTTTACCTTTCATTTTCAAAAATCCAAACCGAATTCATCAAGACTACGCAATATGCATTAATCGGGATGAAAAGATTTATTACATAGGACTTAGATTTGTGAATATAAATTTTGATTAGGATAAAGTTTTATAATCCGCTAATTTAGGTTCATTTGATAAAAGGGGTCTACCATATCCCGTTGGACGCACTCCTCTTTGGGCAAGTATGAGCCTATTTTCCGCAATCTTCTCTAATTCTTTTTGCACAAAACGTTCATTTTGATTAGAAAGAACTCCCAGTTTACAATCATTTAATTCGACAGCACGACCAATTTGTAGCAAATCTTTCCGAAATTCTATATTAAACTCGTCAGATATCGTCATAATCATAAAATCATTCAGGTTATTTTCTATGTTGATTTCTTTAGAGTCATACTTATCGTAAAACTCTCTCATGCCTAGTCGATATTTATTAATTAATATTTCAAAATCCTGTGATGTGATATATTTTGTTAAATCTGTGATTGAAAGAGATTTTATAGCGCTACTGTTGCTTTTCCAGAGTTTAAATAATGTTAAAATTGTTTTTAGAACTAATAATTCATTAGCAGTATAGCACCCTTTGTCAGAAGAAGGCGTAGAGACTTTTCCACACGCTTCGCATTTGAGCTTTGAAAGATGTTTACCTTTACTAATTGCCGCATATTCGCCACATTTACTACAATAATACCGTTTTTTACCTTTTATAATTCGACTGTCTACCATATCCCTTGCCTTATATTCCACTATTTACTAAATGGTGGTTTATATAGCTTAGCCTCTAATGCCCTATTTGTCAACATTTCAGTTTTTTATATTTGCGTACATAAACTCTTCTTTAAATTTAGTTAGCCAGAAAGACTGGTTGTCTAAAGAAATTTAGGCGTAGTAAATTTAAGGGAGGCGATTTATGCCTAAAAAAAATCAAATTCCAGAAATGGAAAATACAAAAAAGCAGATGGCAGAAGTGCTGCGTCACTATGCAGAAAATGGAAGCTCAAATTTTAAAATGATTGCTCTTTCGGAGGTTATTATTCCCAACAATCTGAGCAAAAAACATTCTAAAAAGCAGATCAGTAAGCTAGTTCAAGCAATTAAAAAGGTTGGATATGCAAACCCGATTATTATTGATGAACGAAACTGCTTAATCGCTGGTTATGCAAGAATTCTTGCCGCTAAAGAGTTAAAAATGACTCAAATTCCGGCAATCCTGCTTGAAAATGTTTCTGAAACAGAAGCAGATGCAATCAGGCTCCTAGATAATAGGCTTGCAGAAGATTCAGAATGGGATTTTTCGGTATTAAAGCTTGAAATTGACAAACTTCTACAATTGGATTTTGAGCTTGAAGATATTGGGTTTGAAACAACAGATTACGACAAGCTATTGCATTTTGAGAGCGAAGAAAATTCGCCTATTAAAAAGAATGAAGAGGATGAATCCTGGCTTGATGCAAACATTCCTGCAACTGTTAAACCTGGCGATTTGTTTAGGCTCGGAGACCATTTTGTTTATTGCGGAGATTCTCTGTGCGAAAAATCGTATGAAATTGTTATGCAAGGCGAAACAGCACAAATAGTCGTTACAGATCCACCATACAACTGCAAAATCAAGAATTTTGTTTGCACCACAAATCACAAAGAATTTGCGATGGCTTCTGGGAAAATGACAAACGAGCAGTTTGCCGACTTTTTGAATACTATCTTGAAAAACCTGCATAAATATTCAAACGATGGTAGTTTACACTACATATTTATTGACTGGCGAGGAATTAATACAGTGCTGAATGAAGGACTCAAAATTTATTCAGAGCTATTAAACATACTGGTTTGGAACAAAGGTGTTGGCGGACAAGGTGCTTTGTACCGTTCTCAGCATGAACTTATCCCAGTTTTCAAGAAAAAAGGAAAACATCAGAATAATATCAAGCTCGGAAAATTTGGTCGTTATCGCACAAATGTCCTAGATTATCCGGGAATACGAGCAACAAATCCGGACTCTTTAGAGCTTCTTAAGTTACATCCGACTGTTAAGAGTGTGCCTCTTATTCAAGATTTGCTGCTTGATACATCGTCAAAGAATAATATTGTGCTTGATTGTTTTGGAGGCAGCGGTTCAATCTTAATCGCAGCTGAGAGGTGTAAGCGCAGAGCACGGATTATTGAATTAGATCCGCGATATTGCGATGTTATAATTTGGCGCTGGCAAAAAGAAACCGGCAAAACGGCAAAATTAGTTAAAAATATAGGAGCAATACATCATGACTAATGAACAAGAAATTAACAATTCAAATCAATACGAAGTTGGATATGGAAAACCACCTAAATCCGGACAATTTAAAAAAGGTGTTAGTGGTAATCCTCGTGGACGAAAAAAGAAAATAGTACCTTGTTCTCTTTTTGAAGCGTTTCAGCTAGAACTTTCTGAAAAGTCCAATATCACTAACACAAATGGTCACAAGGAAAATGTTTATAAATATGAACTTTTTGCTAAAATTGTATCAAATAACGCTCTAAGGGGTGATAAAGCTGCCCTTAAATTTATTATGGATATGTTTTTAAAAACTGACTTGTTATATGCGCGCAAACATCTGGAAGAAAAATATATTGAAATAAATAATGATTCGCAAAACAATGAGGAAATGAAAAACAAACTTCTGGAAGCATTAGATAAACTTCTTCTAGAACAAGATTCCGAAGAAAGTTAAAAAAAAATAACTCACAGCCTGTACGTAGTATAGGCTGTGAGTTTTATATAAATGTTTTTATATACCTGCACCAGAAAGTGTTGCTTATTCAAAAATTGCAAACAGTAAACGTAACTCCGGAATTTCTTTAAGAATTTCATTCAACATCTTTTTTGCATAGCCATCTATTTTAGTCAAGTCAGATTCAAGTGTATTCAAAATAATAATTAAACTTTTATTTAGTAACAATAGCTTGGCTAATTCAATATTAAATTAACAAAAAAAATCCAATCTTGATGAATAAAATTTTGTCTGAAATATCTTAGTACCTTATTTAACAGCTAATTTCTTGGCCAATTCGTCGTGTGAATAGTTGTTCATTGTGATTTTCCTTATAAAAATACTATTTGTGATTTATGCCAATAAACTTATATTTAGTTTTATTCATTATAATATTTTAATATGCCATATCTGGAGATATTAAACGTTAAAATATAACTTAAGCACATCAATCACTTAAAAAGAAGTAGAATGCAAGTTTTTAGACAATTCAAATTCAATGTCCATTACTTCATCATTAGATATTGAATTCCAAACATTAGCTGTTTTTGCATCATAGAAAAATATCTTTTTAGAATTTTTTTTAGTATCAACAAACAGTGATAATGCCTTCTGTTGTATTTCTTCAAAGTTATTTTCCGGTTCAAATACACTTATAAATATTTGTTTTAAGTTCCAAGCATTATTTATTATATTAATTATATGCTTATCATTATCATCTAGAGAATGACCATGTATAAAGAGATTTCCCTTTATATATCGTAGATTATCTAAAGCATTTTGCAAATATTTGTTATGAGATATTTTGCTTAGTTTTTCATTAGAAGAACCTTCTGCAACAATAAGCGGATATTGATTATTGTTTAATCGTTCTTTAATTGTATCCATTAAATTATCTTCAAAAGTTGTTTCAGCTTTAATAATATCATAATCATCATCAAATATATGAAGCGCACCATGCAAATAAAAAATATTTTGTTTACTTGTTTTATACCAAGTTAGTTCCTCCTTTTGAGGTAATCTTCCAAAACCATCCATAATAGATAGATCTGCTATATTAAGAGCATTAAGTATAGCGTCACATCTCTCTTTGTACATTAAGGTCCAATATAATAACATATCATAGTTTAATGTATATATATTCTCGAAATTAGATAAAAATTTATAAGCACTACAAAATTTATAATCAGGAATTTTATGTTGATGTTCAGGATGTTTTTTAGATATAACTTTGACTAATTCATTTTTGATTTTGTTTGCATCATTAGTTAATTTTTTACTTATAGAACTATCGCTATTATAAATATTGACTATTTTAGAAGTATCATCAAGTTTTTTTATGACTTTTTCGAAATCAAAAGTATTAAATTCATTAAATACATCTTTTATTTCCTGAGAAAAATTTGCAGTATCAAATAATTTTTTGTATGTAAATATATCTTTGCAACAGTCAATACTGAAACCATTTGCAAGTAAGACATTTGTCCCTTTATAATCTTTATTTTGAGAATTGAAAGCATCTGCGTTTTCTAAGGCTTCCCGAAATGTTAACCATTGTTTAAGAGTCATTCTCTGTGACCTCCCATTTTTTCTGTATCTGCACACATATTTCATTCTGCATCAGCGTTTTTTGTCTATTATTTAAACCAAAATCTACAATCCAAAATTTTAAAATTTCATTAAGGTATTCAAAATCTGCTTTTATCGTTTTTAATTCTTCTTCTGTATATTTTCTGTGATTTTTTGTGTTATTTAAAATTCTATAATATTCTGAAATTACTTTATCAATAATTTTTTTAGAACGAATATAGGCATTTACAACTTCATCTTTAATTAAATTTTTACATTGAAAGTATTTTACAAGCATATTATTTATATTAACTAAACTGACAAAGAGCTTTGCTAAAAGTTTTACAGTTGAAACTTCTATATGTTTTAGTTTATCTAGGTAAAATTTTGAATTTATACTATTTTCAATAAATTCTGAGGATATTGCTTGTTGTTCCAAAATATAATTTATATCGTGATGTACATAGGTCAATATTTCATATAAAACAGGTGAAATTTGAGTAATGAAACCATATTCTTCAATTTTAAAATTAGCTTCGTTTATTACAATTGGAACAATTGATTTTACCTCTGTGTCTGTCAAATTATTTATTTCAGCAATTGTATTCTTATAGTAATATACAAAAACTTTTGTTAATATACTTATGTCATAAAAAAGTTTTAATAGCTTTGCTTTTTCAATATTTTTTTGTTGATTTTTTGCCTGTTGCACATTGAAAAAATACGCACCTAATGCACCAAAGCCTGTTGCAAATATAGTAGTAAAAAAGCCTTGCCAATCAAACATCAATCTTTGTACTCCCAATCAATCAACTGTTTAAAATATTCAGCCTGAATTTCAATTGCATTATATTCTTGATGAGATGAAACCCATTGTTGTTTCAATTCTTTGATTTCATCAATTGCAGTTTTTAATTCGTCTTTAGTTGGATGTGGTATATTTTCGCCTTTAATTTGTTTTAAAAATCTTTCCAACAAATCTATAACAACTTTTCTTTTTGAATTTAAAGGAAGTTGTTTTAAAATTTTTAACAAATTTGTTGTAATTAAAACCAGATTCATTTATTTTCTTTCAAATTATATAATCATATCTATTTCAGAAGCTAGTACTAGTTTTCCATCAAAAGCAACTGATTCAAAATTATTTTTATTTTGAATAGTTTTATAAATAATTCGTTTTGCTTCTTTACTTTGTTTTATATCAATATATTTTAGTTCTTTGCATTTCTCTGGCATTTTCTTTGAAAAATATCCAGTAATACAATCTTTCATCAACTCTAAAGTTTTATTGTTATATGTTTCTGCACAATTGCCTGTGAGTGCTTCTATTATAATTTTTGTCAAATCCAATTTTGCATCTTCTAATTTCGCAAGATTGAACTCATTTCCGGAAATATTAACAAAACCAAAATTAATATTAAAACATCCAGGCATAGCCGATAATATGTTGACTTGCAAATCATCCGGAGCTAGTTGACATAATTCACAAAAATTTAAAGCAATAAGTTTAAAATTATTGATAATAATGACAAATTCGTCAGCTGCTAAAAAATCATCCGTAGTATTTATCTTTATAGAATAAACCAGAGGCTGGTTTATATTCTTTTGAGTTTTATTGGATAATTGTTTTTTATCACAAAAATAATTTTTGAAAAATAAACATAAATCTTTGAATGAAAAAGCTTCTCTTTGAGTAAGTGTGTATGCATATAACAAACCTTTTTGATAATCTAAGCTGTTATAGTTAACTGAATTAGAATTTTGCGCTTTAATTTTATTTTGAGCAAACAGTTTTTTCATATAATTATTTCCATTCTATTTAAGGTTTTAAATTAATATCCCTAGATTTGTGATAACTCCAATATAACATAAATAACAGGAATTTTTTACGAGCTTTGCAAAATAAATATAACATAATTTTCTGATAATCCCCTGTTAACTACTTTAGGGAAGCAATTTGAAAATGCGGGTTATTATTAGCTTAAGGCAAGTTTTTTTACAATTTTTAAATAACTTAGTAAAACACTTTAACAGGGAATTTTGTGGAATATTAATGAGAAACTTTTGTCGTATCCGTTTTTATTATGGGTAATGGATTTGAGTTCCAATTTTATACAACCCTTTTTATGTAATCTAAAATCTTAAATCCTACTTCGCAATCCAGTTCCTTTGCAAGTTTTTCAACAATCTTTGGCAAATATTCTTTTTGTCGTTCTAGCTCCGCTTGAACGAGCTTGTGAGATATATCCAAATCTTGAGCAAAAATTTCCCAATCGTTTTCAGTTACATCGGCATAATACCTTGCTTTGCCAAGCTTCATTGCGATTCTTTGGTCGCAGTCATAAATACTTGAACACAGCAAATCATAAGCAGGAGTTAAAGAAATGCCATAATTCGTTAGATAAACTGAGAAATTTTTAGCGTGAGCATCCGTATTTCCAATTAAGTAATTAAAAATCACTTGTCTTACAAATCTTAATTTAGAATTAGCAGGAGTTGCGGTCTGATTAAGCACATTCAAGCAATCCTTAAAAGTGACTTTATACTTATCTCTAGCCTGAACACCAAGACTTTGTGCGAAATCTTCCTGCAAAATGCGCTCGCATTCTAAATTGTTAGAGTATTTTCTATCAAAACGTTCCACAAGCAAAAATTCTATCTCGCTGACTTTTCTAATTTCAACTTCAGCAACTTCTAAACCGATTTCTTTTGCTGCCTTCATACAAATATACTCATTCTGAATTGATTGAACATATTTTGGTAATGCTGTTTTAATAATATGGGTAGTCGGAATATCATCATTGGGTAAAGCGATTTTGCCATTAATAACACAAACAGCAGTTTTTTCTTGAGCCCCTGCCAAAGATAATCTTTTACCTAAATAAGGACGATACGGAAGTTCCTCCAAATATTTCGTTAATTCTTCGTCTGATAGAATAGAACCTTCAATCTTGAGCATTTGATATGATTTTTGAGGTTCTGTCATCTCATGAAATGAAAGCGCTCCGGCACAATCTCGCCCAATTTCTTTTAATAGTTTAAAATCATCATTGACATTAATATTGTACTTTTTAGCCAATAATTCGCGCATATTCGGATTCTCAGGCAATAATCCACCAAAAAATGCTCGACAAACTTTTTCTTTAAACAGTTCTTTTTGCAAAGGTAAACTCAAAGAAATTGGCTTTTGTGCATTTTCATCATAAGTGAATTCCATTTTGCCATTAACAAGTCTTAGAACCCCAACTTGCAACCCATGTAATCTAACTGACAACTCTTTAGCCATTGTTTACCTCTAACTTTATTCCTAAATTTGCCAGAACTTTTATAACTTTATCGATTTCACAGGTTGGTTTACCGTTTTCTAAATCAGAGAGAAAGCGCGTTCCAACGTTAGAAAGCTGAGCGAGTTGAACTTGCGTAAAATTCTGTGCTTTACGAGCTTCTTTTACTAATTTTCCGATATCTTGTGCAGATTTTATTATCATTTTTACCTTAATATTACCGTACAGGAATATTATATCCTTTTTTATGTAATTGTCAAGCTAATATTCCCGTTCGGTAATAAGTCAATAAAAAGAAGCATATTTTTATATAATATTACCGAACGGGAATGCTGGGTGAATAATATTTTCACTTTTTTATAAAAATCTGAAAAGTTATAAATTTTTATTTTTTTGCAGTTAAATACTATCGTGTATATTATATGAATATGCTTATTTGAAAAATATATAAGAAATAAAGAGTTGGAGTGTAAACATTATTATACTATTTTTATCTTTAAATTATGCTAAACTATGATACATGCTAAATTTATAAAACACAAGTAAAGGAATTTTATTATGAGTAACAATCCTAATTTCAACAACAGCGACAGACGTCCTATCTTTAATCAGGTATACGATGGTGATGAAAATTTATGTTATGTACATGAAAAATCAAGAGCTTTATTGGGTTATTTTGCAACATCTCCTTATGCGGAAGAAGTGAGCTTTGATAAAGGTTTCGTTGTATTAAAATTTAATGATAAAAGAATTACAATTCTAGTTGACAGTTTTTTTAAACATATTACTATAGGTGAATCTGATGAACTCGGAAATTTAAAAGGTAGTTTTTATAGCTATGACTTTTACTTGAGACATACAATTGACTATTTAATCATTAAGGCAACAGAACTGATTACTAAAGAGCTGGAAATCGATACTCCATATAAATTATGGAAAAAAGCTTAATCAGGTAATACTTGAACCCCACATTCACATAAGTATTCAAATATATTATTATAAAACTCAGGTAGTCTTGTTTTATCATATTTATCCCCTTGAGGAATAAATATAATCATTCCTTGACGTGCACGTGTCAAAAGTACTCTATATGAATTTAAAAGGTATTTTTTATCTGTATCATTATTAATATTGAGCCAACGATTTCCACTAAATTTAAAAAATTCCCAGCCATTGTTATAACGTAAATTTGCATCCCAAGCAACAATTGTCCAATCAAGTTCTAGACCTTGTACATCAAATTCTGTTGCACAATCTTCTAATGCACAAGAGGAACGAATGTCTGTTTTACTATTTAAAAACCAATTTGTGCAATCTATTTCAGATTTAACATATATGCCTTCCGGTTTTAAACGAATCGCATTTGAGTGTGCAAGAATTCCGGTTCTTTCGCTGCCTCTTGCTTTATTTCGAACCCAATTTTTTGCTTGCGCCAAATTGCGAGTAATAAAAATAGGGTATTGCTCACATAAATTCTGATAAATCATATTTGCATCGTTAGATTTATTATCTATCACATTTTGTACAAAATCCGATAATAACGCACTTTTAAAAGAACGCAGAGAGACACTTAAATGTAGATTATTTTGAGTACAAACTTTTAAATTTTCTGGAGAATTAGCATTTTCAGAACAATATACATTCCAAGTAGGATATTTTTCTTTTAAAGTTTTAAACCACTCATTCAAGCCAGCTTCGCCAGTATTAATTTCTTGACCTTCACCAATTAAGCATATAATAACACACCAATCTGGATGTCTATCCATAACGCTAATCAAAAATTCTGGTTCTGAATAATCAAAATCTTTAACCTTACTCTTTTTATTCATAAATTTTGAAGCTTGTTCTCTATCCCAAGCTCTTTGAGCTTCATCAAAAATGACAACTTTTTCAATTGGTGCATTAGTATCCTCAAAATACTCATCCCTAAAGTGATGAATATTTTGTATGAATGCATAAACCTGAGGTTCGGCTTTTTTCTTAGAAATGTGTTCTGTTTCTGCCTTATTTCTTATTAAAGCTTCTCTTAATACTTTAACTAAAGGCCCATTACCCGATAAAAAGCAGGCGTGTTCATCTTTTTCGTAGCTCATTGATCGAGTAGCAATATCTAGGCCTGCCAGAGTTTTACCTGCACCGGGCACTCCGGTAATAAAACAAATTGATTTTCGTTTATTATTTTTACTAGTTTTAATAATTTTTTCAACTGTATTCATTGTTAATGTTAAATTAATTGCATCAGCTCCATGTTTTGAGATATCCTTGACTGAATGATTTACATACAAAGCTTGTGCAGCTTCTACAATTGTTGGAGTTGGTTTATATGAAGAGTTTTTCCAGTTATCTACATCAAAACTTTCTTTTCTATAATTTGTATCTAAATCAGTCAGAACTTGTTTTAATGTAGTTTCATTAGCTTTTATACAATTAGAAATACCGTCCTCGGCAAACAAAATTTCTGTATTATATTCTGGTGCTAGCGTTGAAATTAAAATAGGAACAATTGTTTTATCATGACTTCCTGAATGAAAATTTTTCAAATCAAGTGCATAATCTACAACTTGCTCTATTGCATATGTTTCATAACTTTTAGCAAATATTTTAAATTCTAAAAGGTAAATAATTCCGTTTAAGATTAGTATATTATCAACTCTTTTCCCAATTCTAGGAATCGCAAATTCAAAAAACAAAGTAGCATCTGGAAAATCGACAAGAGCTTTTTTCAATATTTTAATTTGTTCCAACCAAGCACATTTTTGTTCTAAATCATCCGAATATGAATGATTTATTGACAATTGCCCCAGAATTTCATTTTCTGAGGAATTTAAGAATTTTGAAACTTTTTCGGAATAATATGCGCGCATTATTTTATCTTTCTAATTAGTTTTATCTCATAGTGTAATGTGTTGAACGTCCTTTACCTATGCGTTTTAGAATTTTTTTTGCAATCAATTCATTTATATCAATGGTTGCAGTATCTTGCGAACAATTACACATTTTTGCCCATTTTGTAGTTGTTAAGTTGCCTCCAAAATTATCCATAAAGCGGTTTAAAACCTTAATCTGTCTTTCGTTAAAAACGAGATTTGCATTCTTTTGCCAAAATTCGGCTCTTTTCAAAACGTTATTTGTAATTTCACCACTTGATTGAATGGCTATCAAAAGATTTTCTAAAAACCAAACAAGCCAATTTGTAATATCCATTGTACCTTTTTGAGTTTTCTCTAAAATCGCATAATAACTCTTTCTATTTTTTTGAATTTGAGCGGACATAGAATAAAATCTAAAATTTGCATCATCACTCCTTGCAAGCATCATATCTGTTAAAGCTCTCGCAATTCTGCCATTACCATCATCAAATGGATGTAGAATTACAAACCAAAGATGAACAATTCCAGCTTTAATAAGACAATCTTCCTCTGTTTCAGAATTTATATAGTCAATCAAATCCTGCATTTCAAATTCAAGAAATTCTGCAGGCGGTGCTTCGTAATGAACTTTTTCTTTACCTGCATAACCAGAAACAACTTGCATTGGACCTTGTTTATCGGTTCGATAATTGCCAACATTGATTTTATACATTCCGCTAAATCCGGTAGGAAACAATGCCGCATGCCAGCCGATAATACGCTCTTTTGTCATATTTTGCGTATAATTCTGCGTTGCATCCAGCATCATTTCTACAACACCTTCAATGTCTCTTGAAATAGGAGTTTCACCACCTAAATCAATACCCAAACGCCTTGCTATAGATGAACGAACAATGTGTTTGTCCAAGATTTGTCCTTCAATTTCAGAAGATTTAATAATATTTTCGGTTAAGACCTGCAACAAAGCGTTGTTCTTGACATCAAACCCCAAAGCATCCATTTTGCCAAGCAAATATCCCTGAGCTTTTTTTATCTCAAGTAACAAATTTTGAATTTTATCTCCGAAGTATGTAAAACTGTGCCAGTCTGCATTTTGATAGATATAGTTCATTTTATCTCCGAATATTTTACGGATATTATAGCATTTTTCTCCGAATATTACAAGTTAATTTTGAGAATATATAAATAAACAAGCCTTTTTTACGCTTTTAATCACATTTTTGACAAATTAATAAAATTTCTTTAGCTGATGGATCTGTATTTGTTAATGCTTTTGAAAATTTTCCAGCTTGAACATACCGACTATCTATAACTTTAAACCCCTCTTGTACTACTAGATTGGTAATCTCGTCCATTGTATATCTTTTATCTCTGATAATATATTCAGCGGGTAAATAATTAGTTTTGGTAGCAGGAAATTGTTCTTTTCTGTAAACTAGTTTTGTTTTAGTATTATTGATATTAAATATTTTCTGGAGGTATTTAAGTTTTCATATCTTATTAGTTGTTTTTAAATTCTGTTTTCAAGCAAACCTCATTACATACCATTATGACATATTTTGAATATTTTACATGAAAATATTAATAAAAAATTAATAATCATCTTTGTTTTTGTCGATAAGTTGTATTGCGCTGTATTTACTATGTTTATGGTAATAACATTCAAAATTCGCTTTATATTTATAATTTCCGATATAGTAATTCCCTGCTTATTTCGAGCAGGGAATTCGCTCAAAGACAATAGATATGTTACTTTTGTCCCTTTATATTTACCCCTTCCCTGAAAAATTCAAGAAGCAGGGAATTTGCGAAATATCAATTAGAGACTTTTGCTCCCAATACTAAGCTATCTGTATTTAAGTCCGGTCGCAGAATGCGACCGGACTTAAATTTTATACAACCCCCGTAAACAAGCACCTTTAAGGCTGGTATTTTAATAGACCGAGAAATAATAAAATAGTTTCATATTCAAACTAAATGATATTTCCATGCCGGAATTTATACTGTATAATACAAAAAAGAGCGGAGGTTATTATGTTTAAATTAGGAATTATTGGCTATCCTTTAGGACACTCAATATCAGCTGTTATTCAAAAAGCAGGACTTGAAAGTATTGGGCTAAAAGGTTCTTATGATGTAATGGAAACTCCGCCTGAAGATTTAATAAATCGTATTAAATATATAAAAGCTAACGGATATAATGGCTTTAACGTAACAATTCCTTTAAAGGTTCCAATGTCATTATTTTTAGAAGATATTGACGACTATGCAAACATTGCAGGGTGTGTCAATACGGTAAAAGTAATGGAAGATAAATCTTTTTACGGTTACAATACTGATATTTACGGATTCAAAAAAGCTATTCCTCAAGATTTTGATTTAAACAGCAAAAATGCAAGCATCTTAGGAACAGGTGGTGCATCCAGAGCTGCGGTTGTTGGATTAGCAGAACGTGGTGTTAAAGAAATTGATTTTTATACCAGAAATATCATAAATTCCAGACAAACACTGGATTATGTAAGAGCAAAATTCCCTGATATAACTTTCAATGTATACCAAATTCAAAACATTCGTTCTCTTGAACATACTTCCATTATAGTAAATGCGACTCCTATTGGTATGAAAGGTTTTATGGCTGACCAAATGCCGCTTGAGCGTGCTGATTTAGATAAACTTAATCCCGAAAAGACTATTGTATATGATATTGTTTATAATCCGGTAAAAACAATACTTATCCAAGAAGCCCAAAAAAGAGGTCTGAAAACTATCGGCGGCTTAGATATGTTAATTTATCAAGCAGAACGTGCTATTGAAATCTGGACAGGTCAATCACCTGATACTAAAATAATGAAAATAGCTGCACTGGAAGCACTATAATGCTTTTAAACATTTTGTTGCCAGAATTGTAAACTTTTGTAACGTTTTTATCTTTCTTTGAAATTGAATAAAATTTCTATACTTTATATATATGTAAGATGAAATTAAATAAAAGGAGACAAGTTATGTCAACTAATATTAATGCAAATGTTTTAAAAAACTTTATAATCAAAACAGTTGGAGCAGATAAATTAACACGTAATGAAGCACAAAAATACGATATTGATGCTAATAAATATCAAGAAGCAAATATTGATGAAAATAATTATTTGGAACTTGATGAAATTATGCAAGATTCTGATTTATACGCTCAATTTGCTACAATGTATGTAGAAGAGCAAGATAAAAAGAGTGAAGCTGCTGATGATGAAAAACAAAAAGAAGAAGCAGCAAAAGTGCAAGATAAAGGCGAAAGCAAGGCTTAGAAAAGAGTTACGAGAAAATACGAGAGAAAAATACGAGATAGAGAGAAAACTAAAGAATAAGGTATTAACGGAACTATAGTTAGTTCCGTTTTTTATGTTTATAATATTATATAAATTTTAAGTAATAATTTTAAACATAAAATCTGAAAAATTTCAAAAGATATGTTATAATGAAATTAGGAGAGCAAAGTCGAAGCGTTATCAGCCAAATGCGGAAGCAGAAAGGCATTTTATATAAGAATGATGAGTAATTTACAATTTCAAAATGACCTCGAACGACTCTTAGCAGTTATGCCCCAAAAAGTTGTGGAAAATTTATCGTGTGAACAACTAGATGATGTAATCGAAATAGTTCTGGATATCGGTAGAGTTCCGGAAGTTCGCCATGCCGGTGGCAAAATAGAAAAACTTGCTTGCGACTTTGTAAATGATGAGGATATCGCTTTTGTAACGTCCCATTTACAAGAATTTACGCACGACAATCGTTCCGGTATTCCTGGAACTTTGCACAGAATTAGTGCTATAAGAAATCGTCAGGGCAAGGTTGTTGGTTTAACTTGTCGTATAGGTCGTGTAGTCACAGGTACAATCGCTTGTATTAAAGATATCTGTACACAAGGCAAAAGCATTTTGTTTTTAGGCCCTCCCGGGGTTGGTAAAACTACAAAATTAAGAGAAATTTCTCGTCTAGTTGCTGATGAACTTGGAAAACGTGTAGTAATTGTGGATACTTCAAACGAAATTGCTGGTGACGGTGACGTTCCTCATCCGGCTGTAGGTTCTGCAAGAAGAATGCAAGTTCCGCAACCGGAATTTCAAAAAGACATTATGATTGAAGCTGTTGAAAATCATACTCCAGAAGTTATAGTAGTTGATGAAATCGGAACCGAGCCTGAAGCTCAAGCCGCAAGAACAATAGCAGAACGTGGTGTTATGCTGATTGCAACTGCTCACGGTAATTGTCTGGAAAGCTTAATCAAAAACCCGACTCTATCTGACCTCGTTGGCGGAATTCAATCAGTAACACTGGGTGATGATGAAGCTAAAAGAAGAGCTTCTCAAAAAACCGTTTTGGAAAGAGAAAAACAGCCGACATTTGATATTGTTATAGAAATTCTTGATAGAAATACTTTAGCTGTTTATAAAAATACATCAGAAGCAGTTGACTATATTTTAAGAGGATGGCCAATTCGTCCTGAAATCAGAAAAGTAGAACAAAAAGACGTGGATAAAGTTGTTTTACCTGATTTACAACAAGAAGTAAAGACAAATGACAAAACAATTCCTCTAACTCCTGAAGAAAATAAAATGAATTTTTCTTTCTCAAGACAAAAATACGTTGAGCAAGCAAAACCGCTTAAAAAATTGTATCTATATGCGGTTTCTAGAACAATTGTTGAAAAATTAATTGAACGATTAAATTTAAACGTAGAAATTATCAGAAACGTTGAAGACGCTGATATTGTAATTGCACACAAAAACTTTGCAAAAGGTGGCGCAAAAATATTAAGCACCGCTAAAGAATATCGTGTCCAAATATTTTACGTAAAAACAAACTCTATGGCACAAATACAAAAAGTCCTAAAAGATGCACTCGATATTCAGCCCGGAGATGTTGAATCTCTAACCGGATACACCGACGAAACGGAAAAAGCTCTAGATGAAGCTAAAGTCGGTATAAAAAAAGTTCTTGATGGTGCGAATCTTGTAGATTTAGCACCTCAAAATGCTCAAACAAGAAAATTACAGCATGAACTGGTGGAGCAATACAATCTTCAAAGTCGCTCCATTGGAGAAGAGCCAAACAGGCATTTAAGAATTGAAAAATAAATTGAAAAAGGGTGCATTGCAATGCACCCTTTTTTGTGCGCCAGCAGTTATCTTTTCCTTAAAAATTTTTGAGGTTTGTAAAGTTATGTAACAATATATACTTAATCTTGCAATTTTATGTCTTAAATATACTTTATATATATGTAAGCATTAAATAAACACAAAGATATTAAAAGAGC
>URPS01000014.1 GCA_900549855.1 uncultured bacterium
TCGTTAAAAACTTCCATCAACATACTCATTGCAAAATCTGCCGAATTACAAATATCATCAGGCAAACTGTTCAATGTTCCTTGTCGTGCTTGTTCTAACGATTGTGTAAATTTGTTTTCATCAAGTTTGTATTTCTGAACAAACAAACCCGTCATTGATTTTAATTCATTGTATGCGTTTTCTATATTTTGTTTATTTGTTGTTGCACTATCGTTACTGTTTTTAAGAGATGTATTAGCCGTTTCCTCTACATTTTCTACTTCTTCTGCTTGAATATTTTTATGTAAAGTCTTGTTGACTAAATCAACAATTTTATTCCAACAATCTTTAGAAAATTGTACAATAGCATCCTTGTGAACTTCATAATTATTGCTTTTATTTGGTGTTTCATTTTTGTTGTTTACAACTTGTAGGTTATTTGAGTCGTCAAACTCGTTTATTATTTGAGTCCACACACTTCCTAATTGCTTGCATTCTTGATTACTCAAGCCTAATTCCTTTTGAATGCCTTGAGTTATACCACCTTTATCTATTCTAAAATGTCCATCAATTCTACCGTCGGTCATAATTGTCCTTAATTTTATTCTTATTTTATATATCGGCAATTTTTTAGAAAACTTTAGAATTTGTTAAGAAATTGTTACAATGGGTTATGAAAAATGAGCAGATGAGTTGCTGCTAACATTTAATTTTTTTATTAAACACAACGATAAATATTACAATTCCATAGCATATTTAAAAAGTTCGCCAACTTTCGCATTATAATTTCTTCCATCATCTTTAGTAAAAAGATTTTCCCAGTGACTTATTGGAGTCCCATCCGTTGAAAAAGATGGATTTGTCATCATTAATGTATGTGTTGAAGTATCGTATCTGAGTGGAAACAAATCTTCCATCTGCATAAAGCTCGGAAGTTTGTCGCTCGGATATTCGTATGCAAAAAGAGCCGAATTAATTCTATTTAATCTAGCTTCGTAGCTTCTGCCGCCCATATCGTTATCGTTAGAAACTTCAATCCCCGGAGCGTACTCTTTATTATATTTAAGTTTTTCCGACCAGCATTTTACTTTATCATAATTATCCGGTGGGATAAATGCTGTACCGGTAGTAAGTCCAAGATTTTCATATCTTGAAAAATCTTCAGTGCTTTTTTCTCCTGCAAAACTAATAGAAGTACAGCCGGACCGACTTCTAATTTCGTGTAAAATGTATTGCATCTGATTATAATCCGGCAGTGCTCCGACTCCTGCATAATTTTCCATATCATATCCGCCTATATGTTTTGCGGAATCAATAAATATAGCTTCAAATCCTGTCTTAATAAGTTTTACGTGTTCTTCTATAAACATTTCTTGATGTTCTTGATTATGCCAATCAAAAGTCACGTCATCTTCATAAGGTTTTGCAACTTTTATTTGGTCGGCAGAAATTACTGTTCTAAATCCTGTCTTCAAGCCATGCAGGTGAGCTAAATCATTAAACGCTCTAAATTGTTCTAACGCCGGCATGTCAATATCAAAATCTATAATATTTCTACTATAGCCGGCATTTAATTTTATGCCGTAAATCGAATTTTCTTCATTCCCCTTATTATAACCATCACCATAAATATTAGGAAAAATTTGAGATAAGATAACGCAATTTGCCCAACTTTTTGGTGAAGGTGGAATTGCAGGCAGAATTTTCATTGAACTCAAAATTCCGTTTTTGCAAACTTCATCATACATTTGGGCAATCGCACGATTGTTAATTTCTATATAATTAGCACTCCTTCCCCATTTATCACCATAATTTGGTGATAAAATTTCATCAGGGAACGTTTTATAAAATTGTCCGCTTTGATTAATTGTTACCAAGATTTCTACAGTTTCTTTAAGAGTTTTACAGAGCAATTCTACCGGAAGAATTCCTGAGAGCCATTTTTTAGAACCTTGGCTTATCAAATAATTATCTACAAATTCAGATGGAGCTAAATCAACACTTTCATCCAGAAGAGTCAACATTTTATTTACATAATTTCTCATACAATGAGATTAAATGATTAGGTGTCATTTTTAATTAGGCGCTTGGGTGAATATTTTAAGGGAAAACGGGTAATATAGAAATTTATCCCCCTCACCCGCATTCGTACAGCTCACACAGTTCGCTTACGACTGCTCCCTCTCCCACAAGGGGCGAGGGTGAGATGGAACTAGCAAATTATTTTTTTACTCGTTTTATAAAAAATATGAATATCAACACAAACTCACAATCTCCAACATACAAGGCAAAAATATCTCCTCAAGTTGAAGCACAGTTATATCGTCAACTTAGGACTTGTTCTCAAAAAAAATACCAATCTAATTTATTACACCAACAATTAGATAATGTAAGAAAATGGGGCGATGACAATATTGAAATAGTCATCACACAAAATTCTATCGGAAATTTTGCACTCGGAATAAAAAAAATAATTGCCCCTTTTACTTCCGCAACATGGGCAATTGAACATCTTGCCGGCAAAACAGAGTTATCACAATTTTTAAGGCTAAAAGAATCACATATCTATAATACTGAAAATACGATTGATTACATGTACAAAAAATATGGTTTTGACATTTTTAATAACCATAAAATTCACAAAAAAACATCACCAAAACCCTGCGCATAAATAAGGCTTGATAAAAATCAAGCCTTGTTTATTCTTAACTATAAAATATTTTTAATATCTTCAACTATCAATTCCGGTGTCAAATGATAACGTTGATAAAGTTCTTCCAGCGGAGTTCTATCCGTAAATTCTTTATCAGCACCAAAATTAAGAACTTTGATATCACTTCCGCCATAATATGATGCAATTTTTTCACCAAATCCACCTTGCAAAACTCCATCTTCCAAAGTTATAACAATTTGATGTTCTGATTTTAAATCTTCAAGAAGTTCTTTATCAAGTCCTGTTGTGTAAATAGGATTGATTAATGTTGCATCAATTCCAAGTTTTTCTCTTAACATTGTTTGAACATCTTTACCTAAGCTGAAGAAATTGCCTAAACCTAAAATTGCAACTTTGTTACCTTTATGAACAACTTTATATTTATTAATCATTGAATAATCAGTAGTATCTTTTTCTCCGGTACTAACAACACTTGAGAACGGCACTCTTATTGCTACCGGATATTCAGTTTGATTAACAGACCAATCTAAAATTGCCAAATATTCTTCTTTATTAGTAGGTGACATATAAACCATATTTGGGATATTACTGATTAGCGGAATATCATATTTTGAAAGGTGCGTAGCATCAGCGCCAGTAATTCCGCCCCAATTTACAAGTATTGTTGCCGGATTATTATTCAATGCCAAATCTTGTGACAATTGGTCATAAGTTCTTTGTACGAAAGAACTCATCATTGCAAGAATTGGTTTTGCACCATTCTTTGCCAAGCCGGAAGCAAAAGCAACGGCGTGTTCTTCTGCAATACCTACATCAACATAATTTTTGCCCATTTTTTCTCTAAATTCTTGTGTAAAACCACTTACAGCAGGTGTCGCCGGAGAAATAGCCACCACACTTTTATCTTCTTTGACCTTATTCAAAATATAATCAGCAGTTATACTTTCATATGTTTCAGAAACATTTGAATCATCCATGCCGGTCTTTTTATCCAATTCGCCTGGCATAATCCAGTGGAATCGTTCTTTATTTTCTTCTGCTATCTTACATCCTTTACCTTTTATTGTGTGGATATGAAGAACAACCGGATGGTCAATATCTTTAACTTCCTCAAACAAAGCTACAAGCGCTCCAATATCGTGACCATTATTCAAATATCTGTAATCAAAACCCATTGCCTTAAAGAAATTACACTCAGCCTTACCTTGTGTATCTCTCAACAGTTTAAGATTAGCGTACAGACCACCTTGGTTTACTGCAATTGACATATCATTATCATTTACAACAATAATAATGTTACTGTCTAAAACTGCAGCATTATCAAGTCCTTCATAAGCTTCTCCACCACTCAAAGAACCGTCACCGATAATTGCAACGATATTTTCTTTACCGCCTCTTAAATCTCTTGCTTTTGCTAAACCTGTTGCTAAACTGACAGAAGTAGAAGTATGCCCAACTTTAAATAAATCGTGTGGTGATTCTTCCGGAGCTGTGTAGCCCGTATATTTTAAATATTTATCAGGGTCAGTAAATCCTTCTTTTCTACCTGTAAGAATTTTGTGCGGATAACATTGGTGTGAAACATCAAATACAAACTTATCAACAGGAGAATTAAATACTCTGTGCATTGCAACAGTCATTTCTACAATACCCAAATTTGGTCCAAAGTGTCCACCTGTTGTATTAACTTTTTTTATAATCAATTCACGCATTTCATCAGCGAGTATTGTTAATTCTTCATTACTTAATGTCTTTAAATCGTTAGAATTACTTACCTTATCTAAAATTCTTAATTTTGTTTCCACTTGTGGTTCCTTTCTTATTTATTTTAATTTTTAAGTTCTAAATAATTTTTACCCAATTTTTTATTAACCATCCCGACTATTTTACCTGCAAAATCAGCATAAACTCTTCTTGAAAAATGATTTATGCATTCATTGTAATCATCATCACTCTGTATCAAATCAGTCAATTCAAGAATGTCAATATTATCATATTTTTGTACAAATTCTCGAACAGCTTTATTCAAGATAATATGTTTAGAAGCCATCCCCTCATATCCTTCAAGGAATTTATCAGTAGGCTTTTCGCTGCCAAGAATAAGTATTAACTGGGTTTGAGGTTTCAATGTGTTTCTGATATATTCCAGATTTTTGAGCACTAAATCAACCGGAGGATCTCCTGCAAAAATATATTTATCTCTAAAATCTCTTAATATCGCTCGATTTGCTTCTTTCATATTTTCAGGAATAGATGCGAGCACCTTGTCCCAATTGTTTTCATCCGTAATATCACAATTCGCATAACCATATTCTGCATACGTTCCATCTGCTTTATTTATATATAAACCTCGGTACGTTGTAGTCAGAAGGCTAAGGACAATTACGTCGTATTTTGAATCAAAAAATCTGGTCTTAAATTCATCCGGATTGGGAAAAGGAAAGCTTTTGCACAACTCCAGCAATCGTTCTTGAGAAAGTCTGTTTGTTTGTTCAATAAAAGCGGTATGTGTGTGAGATAAAATATAAACCAATTGTTTATTCCAATATGGGAATTCTGTATCAATATTGCAATCTCCAGAAATGTAGCTGATTACAGAATACAAATCACAAGCACCTTTAAATAGTATATTAATACCTGCATCTTTTTTCACTTCTTTTGGTTTTAATTCTATATTATCAATGATTTTTATCCAATCAGAATTCGCACCTAAAAATGCAGACACTGGCGGTACAATATTAATTTTGGGCTTCTTAAGATAATTATAAACAAACTGTTCGATACCCATATTCATAATTCTACAAGAGAACAAAAAGTGTTCCAATGCATTGAGTTCTTTATTTAGAACATAAAAACCGCAAATTCCATAATTACCGTATTTATCTTCTGCAATTATATAAGCTGAATCAAATTTTTCAGTATCAGCAAAATATTTTTGTAAATCTTCTTTACTCGTCCTTTGTTTTGTAAAATTAAGTTGATTAGTCCTGTGTATAAGTTTATCAATTCTATCAATATTTTGACTGCAATCTTTTTTTATACAAATCTTAATTTCACTACTTCTCAAAAAATCTTCATTTGAACAATTTGTTTTAAGCTTGTCCTTATTCTTTGCTTCCAGCATTTTGTACTGACGTAATCTTGTATGCTCAAAATCATAATCATTTACTAAATAAAGTTCTTCAGCGATTTTTGAAATCTGTTCCGGCAAAGCTGACATAATATTAGGACAATAATACTTAATCTCATTTATATTAGATTCGTTATCATCAATCATAATAACATTTTCTTCTCTCAAATTCATAGAAGAAATTATATTCTTAACTCTTTGTCCCTTTGGCGTCCAATCAATTGATGGAAAAACAAATAGTTGCCAAAATTTGAGATATCCATTTGTAATAAATTGATTTCTTGCATCAAGCATACTGTTTTTAGAACAAATAGAATTCATTATACCTTTTGTTACCAGTTCTTGAACTAGCTTAAGGTTTTCCGGCTTAAATTTAATACCACCTTCTGTAAGTGTTCCATCCCAAAATGTTTCATCTAAATCCCAAATAACAAGCTTTGCTTTAGTTATATCAAAATCTTTTTTCATAATCCTAAACCCCACTGCATAAGTATAATATTTACCGATTAATCGGTCAAGAAAAATCATTTATTCTTTTTTATAGAAATTTTAAAAATTTTATTGTATATTAAATCAAGTAGCTCAAATGCTGAATATATCAAAGCTAAAATTTTAGAATTAAAAATAATTATTGTTTAACTCATATAGATGGTGAAAAAATTAAATTTACGGAAGATTTAGATTTTGGAATTAAGAGAGATTCAATTAATATTTACTGTAAGGAAAAAATATGTTTGGAAAGAATAGAAATTTTAACAGAAGATTTGCAGAAGACTACGGCTTAATAAGAACTTTTTATATCACTTGGTTTTTGTATTTTGTTGTATGGCCTGCTGCAACGTTATTTTATACTGCAAAAATTGAAGGTTGGAACAATATAGACAGGAATAAACGCTATGTTTATACTTCTAACCACCAATCATATATTGATCCTCCATTGATTTCTTTAATCGCAAATCGTCCTGTTGCTTATATGGCAAAAGAAGAGCTTTATACTCACAAAAATCCGTTAATTCGCTTTTTGGTTATAAGTTTAGGTTCATTCGGAGTTAATCGAGAGAAACCAAGTTTGGATACATTAAAAACAATTAAAACAATAACGAATAAAACAAAATGGAATTTTGGGATATTTCCACAAGGCAAAACGTGTTACAAAGAAAAAGAACCATTTAAAGACATCAAAGGCGGATTTGTTGCAGTTGCTAAAATGGCAAAAATGGATATTGTGCCAATTGCAATTTGTGGTTTTACAGGCTATGCTTTTTTACCATTTACCAAACACTTAACACTAAAAGTTGGCAAACCGATATCATATCAATTACCGGAAGATGAAATTGTTAAACAGTGGACTGATTTTATGGAAAAGAATTTTAGCTAAATAATCGCTTACCAATTTGCTGAAAAGGAATAAAAATGGAAAATTTAAAAAAAATCTTAATTAATAATGAATGGTTGACTGTTCAAGAAATCGAAAAACTTTTTACTCCTAACGTAAATCAATGTATTGAAGAATGTACCAGACCAAAACAAGATGAAATTTTTAATGCTTTTGATGGACTAAAGCCGCAAGATGTCAAAGTTTTGATAATAGGACAAGACCCTTACCCGAAAGAAGGTCGAGCAGACGGTTTGGCTTTTTCGTTTGGGAGCAAAGAATATGCAAAAGATTCTTTAAAAAATATTTTTGAAAAAATTAAAAGCGAATTAAATATTGATAACAAAAACACTAATTTAAAATGTTGGCGAGATAGAGGAGTGCTATTACTCAACACTGCTTTAACTTACAAAAAAGGTCATCAAGATTATCATATTGAATCTTGGAGAGATTTTGTAAATAGTGTCATTTCAAAACTGTTACAAACAAAAAGAGATTCTAATAATCCACTAGTAATTATGTTGTGGGGCGGGCAAGCCAATCTTTTAGAAATTTTTAGAGATGATAAAAAAGACGATGTTTTTAAAGAAAAAAATATTTACATCCTTAGATCATCTCACCCATCTAATATGGGGAACTCAAAAAATTATGCAGGGAATTTTCAGAGTATTGCAAAGAGTTTAAAATGCAAGCCTTTATCTAAAGATGTTAAAGGGTTTATGGATGGTAATAATAAAATTTTTATAGAATGCAATAATATTTTAAAATCTAATAAAGTTGATTGGAGTACAGATTAAAACTTGCTGCAAGAATAGACTTAATACTATTATAGAGTTTCTTCATATTGTTATACATTTTGTAAAAGAAATGCCAGAGTTACATTTTTATCTGCGTGTCCAAGTCGACCGCTTGCACATAGTAATTGCTTTCTCTTTATCACCATACATTTGAGCAGATTTGACAAAACTTAATTTTGCAAGTGTTCTTGATTTTGGGTATTCGAATTGTTAAGTTCAAGCATAAAAAAGTAAAATTACAATAATTCAAACCAATTTAACTTTCTTCAAACGAATAATATCAATTATATTTTGAAATAGATTTATTCTCAAACATTACATCTCCCGAACTTTTGTACTAACTGGTAAATGATTATCGACTTTTTCTTTTAACTTTTTATAGTTGTTGTATATTTTCTTTTTCAAAGAAGAAGAACTGATTCCTGCACCGTAAGGGAAATATACAACATCGACTCCTTGTTCTTTCAAGTAATCATATTTCCCAACCCAGTCATCCCCAACAACAAATACATCAAAATTAAGTTTTTTTACTTTATCAGTATGATCCAATGAGCGTTGAGGAATTACAACATCAGGTCCTTTAATTGCCTTCATTAATGCAATACGTTCTTCAAACGGAATAATTGGAGTTGATTTATAACTTGCTACAAGTTCATCTGTATTTACTCCAACAATTAAAATATCCCCCAATGCTCTTGCATATTCTATCATTTTTAAATGATTGATATGCAACATATCAAATGTTCCTGATGTATAAACAACCGTTTTATTGCCTATCATATACTAACTCCCTACTTTTTACTTCTTGAATTGATAACATTAACTTTTCTAGCAAATCATCTATATCTTCAATTGTTGTGTTTCCTATATGTGCCACTCTTAAAAGATTTTTTGCTAAATCTCCTCCACAAGGATTTACAAATATTTGATACTTATCTTTTAACACTTGGATAACTTCGTAAGCATCAATGTTTTCAAAGTATAAAGGAGTAAGGGCGCATGACAGAGGATAATTTGGAATTGTTAAACCGAGTTCTCTGGCTTTTTTTCTAAAATATTCTGCTTTTTCTTTTACTAATGAAAGACGAGCTTTTAGCCCACCTTCTTTATCAATTACGTTTAACATGTCTTGTAATTCATACATTGCCAATACAGGGGGAGTGTAAGGTGTTTGCCCTCTTAAAATATTTTTCAAATAGTCTTTGAAATCAAAATATTTTGTTGGAGGCAATGGCATTTTTTCAACTTTTTCTAGCATTCTTTTGCTAAATGAAACAAATGACATTCCAGGGGATAGGCACAATCCTTTTTGCGAGCTGATGATTGTCAAATCAATTCCATATTTTTCCATGTCATATTCATCTGCAAGAAAAGCAGAAATTGCGTCAACAACAAGCATCATATTATTTCTTTTACAAAATTCCGATAACATCTTTATGTCATAAAGTTGACCAGTGTGTGTTTCGTGCAAATTTACAAAAAGCATTGTATAATTCTTGTTTTCGTATGGTTTTAGGTGTTCTGCGGTCAAGCTTTCATTCCAATTGAGGTTTAATGGTTCATAATTTTTATGATGATATTCTAAAAGTTCACAAAACCTTTTCCCAAAAGAACCGCCGGCTATTACAAGACATTTATCATCATCTGCAACACAATTTTCAACCGTAGCTTCCATCATAGCAGTTCCACTTGCAGCAAAATATATTAAAGAATTCGGTTCATTGTTGCCTAACAATTTTGACAAACGACCAAGAGAAGTCTTAACAATTTCTCCAAATTCTTTTGTCCTAAAATGTACAAACCCATTTTTTCTTACTTCCTTTGTACTAGGGTATAATTCTACTGGTCCGATTGTAAATAGTTTCATTTTTTACCTCTTTTATTTTTCTCAGTAATCATAAAAGTTCCTTTAATTAATTTTTATTTGCTTTAAATTTGATAAAATCTTATTTGCATCATCTGCTTTAATTTTACTTGTCCAAAACCTTAAAGCATTTATATCAAATGTTTTTGGAAAAGAATTCCAATTAATCCCGTAATTCATACATAAAACAGATTTATAATTATTCGGCACATAAAATTGATAACCATCATAATCAACTAAAGATAAAGGGAAAATATCCTCATAATTATAATATTCATCAAAATCTCTATTATGAGGTATTAAACGGATTACAAGATTTTTATTAGCATTGTTTAATTGTACTTTATCAATAAACAAATTAATTTCTTTATTATATTTTTCTATTTCCGCTGTTTGTGTTATGTGTTTGTCTCTTGGAAAAATTTTATTGTAAAAACTTTTAGAATTATTTATTAAAGATAATGCCAATTCTTTCTTTTGTGAATCATTAACACTTACAATATCAATAGGAACAATATCTAAGTTTAAATATTCTTCACCCGTCTTATTTGTCAAAATAATAATATTTTCACGAAATGGTAATATTTCTGAAACTCCATAAACTTTGACCTCAGTATCTTTTAATTCTTTTTCAACTACATCAAAAAATATATTGTAATCATCTCTAGGCATTGCAATATCTCCATCATAATCCCATGGTATAGGGCCATTATGTCTTATTGCGCCAAGCAAAGTCCCATATGAAAGCCAATACTTTAAATTATACTTATTACAAATTTCATGAATAATCCTTATAAGCTCTGTATTTCCGTCATTCAAAAACTTCAGTTTGCCACTTTTTGGTGTTAAATCTCTAGGTTCATAAAAACAATTTAAAAAAGTATTTAAATAATTTTGCATTTTTTCTTCAACAATAGCTTCTATTAACGAACTATTTACAGTTTCTTTCTTTTTATATTTAATATTCCATCCTAGAATATGTAATACTCTTCTATTACCGTGTTTTTCTTTATAAAATAACTTCATTTTTTACTCCAATCCAAACTGAAAATACTTTAATTTTTGTCCATAACAAATTGCATCTAAGAAATATTTCACAGCCCGATCAATTTCTCCATTTGGAAAATAATTTGCATTATCTCGAGCTACAATATAGCTTCCGAACCAACCACCTGATTTATTTTGCAGTCTACAAACATAATCAAATGCTTTATCTGCTTTTTCAATTTCGCCCAATTTGTACCAACAAATCGCATATTGTAATAAACCTGTTGTATTCAAAGAGTTTTACCCTTGAAGATTTATCACTTCTTTTAAATTTGAATGGTCACATTTTATTCATTTCGTGACCATGCACTTTTTTCATCAGCTTAAACCCATAATAACACAAACAAAATGGGATACATTAGTTTATTAAAAATTGTTATGTTTTTTGATTATTTTTGAAATTTATATACCTAAAACTCCAATATATTCAATGTTTCGCTTCACGGTCACATTTTGAATAAAATGTGACATTGTGTTATCGAAAATCTCTACTAAACTATTGAAAAATGTTTTTGACTATAAAATAAAATTTGTATAGCTCTCATCTATTTGATCTTGTTCTATTCCGATATATCTTAAGGTTATTTGCGGACTTGAGTGATTAAAAATTTTCTGTAAGATTGCAACATCTTTAAATTTTTGGTAGTGATGATATCCAAATGTTTTTCGCATGGTATGCGTACCAACTTTTTCCGGCAGCCCGACTATTCTACATGCTACTTTTATACGACGATACGCAGTGAATCTATCCATCCGATTTTGAAATCTTGTTTTAAAAAGTGCTTCTTCAGAACGTTTACCTTTTGTAAAATCTTCAAACATTGGTTTTAATTTTGAATTTATTGGGAATGATTTATACTTACCGGTTTTCTTTTCCACAATACGGATGTGCGATTGATTTCTAACATCACCAACATTTAATGCCACGATATCTGAAATTCTTAACCCGCAATTTGTTCCGAGTGTAAACAATAACAAATCCCGCTTATTTTTGTTCACTAGATAGTTTTCAAGTTTCTGCAAATGCGCTAAATTTCTTATAGGTTCAACCATTGTCATAATAAAAATCCTTTCAGTACTTCCAATTATAATTTTGAAAGAAAAAGAACTTACTAAAAAATCTTCGATTACCATTTATATAATTTAATAAGCAACCTTTAGCACTGTTTGTTAGATTTTAGCTAATATCGATTTCTGTTTATTTTGATAACAATTTTGAACTAAATGAAAATCCCCAAAACTTCTATAGCAGCATAGGCTTTCCAGATTTACAACAAAGACCAATATAAAAACGCACTAAAAAAGAGCCTTTTCAGGCTCTTTTTAAATGGAGGAGGAGGTGGGATTCGAACCCACGGTACGCTCGCACGTACGACGGTTTTCAAGACCGCTCCAATCAACCGCTCTGGCACTCCTCCAAAGATATTAAATTGGTTACCAGTTAATCATACACAAAAAAAAAATTATTGTAAAGGGGGTAAATCATTTTTTAAATAAAATCTTTTTATTACATCTCTTTTGCAAATTATATATACTTTTCCCCTTATATAATCTTTCTTCTTGTTATATAATACCTAGCAGGAGGGCATTATATGTACGATTATTTTAAAGGAGCTATTACTGATAAAAGAAAAACTTCTAAAGGTTTATTCATAACTACAGAAGTTTCCGGTTTAGGATACCTGCTAGAAGTCACAGAGAGAGATTTTATGGCTTTTCAAATAAATGAGGATAATGCTCAAAAGATTTATGTACTAATGACTCACCGAGAAGATGCAATGTCACTTTATGGTTT
Organism: uncultured bacterium; assembly: GCA_900549855.1. Classification (GTDB taxonomy): domain Bacteria; phylum Cyanobacteriota; class Vampirovibrionia; order Gastranaerophilales; family Gastranaerophilaceae; genus CAG-196. The sequence goes on from URPS01000014.1 coordinate 12,662, forward strand.
CTCAAACAAGGAAACTCGTGATATTTTCCAAATTCTGCTTTCCGTTTCAGGAGTAGGTGCTAAAATGGCAATCGCATTGCTTAACGAATTTGATGCCTGCAATCTTATTTCGCTTGTTATTGATGGTGACTTTAAAGAATTAACAAGAGCCAAGGGGGTTGGTCCTAAATTAGCACAAAAAATCATACTTGAACTAAAAGACAAACTCATGAAAACCGAACTTCCAAAAGCTTCTACTTCGCTACCTAAATCTACTGCAATGGATGACACACTTTCAATATTACTTTCTCTCGGTTATGAAGAAAAAGAAATCGAAGATACAATCGCAAAAATTATGCCTACAATAGAAGACAGTAACAATTCAGAAGAAGTCATAAGAAAAGCCTTAACCTGCTTGTCCATGTAATTTAAGATTTGCAAAACCATATAACATGTAAATTATTGTAAACTTTTTTGGGGAAATAGCAATTTTTATTTTTACGAACCTTCATCTATTTAGGAAAAGAAGGAACAGTTTTATGAATTTTAACATCCAACCAAACATTTTTAGATTACCAAAGATTCAATTTAAAGCGAGTAATCCAATTAGCAATAACAATGTAGAAAAAGAGTCTGAGCTTGAAAGAAATCCCAAGCAAGATTCTTTTGAAATGTCTATTGGATACGTAAATGATACTCATGGACAAACAAATAATATGATGAGAATTTTATCCGGTATAAAAGGGGATTTAAAGCTTTCTGCCGGAGATAATGACATTGGAGACGAGAAAAACAAGGCCGTACACAGAGCCACGATGAAGTTTTTAGATTTAGCTGATATAAAAGCAACTGCTTTAGGCAATCACGAAATGGATACAACTCAAGAAGACTTAATTAATTCGCTTGAAGATTTTAAAGGTGATGTACTTGCTGCAAATTTTAAAAAAGAATTAATTGAAGATGAAGATGAAAACGAAGTAAAAGAACTTGGTCGTGCACACCTTGAAGAAACACTAAAAAGTTCTAAAATTATAGAAGTAAATGGTGAAAAAATCGGTTTAGTAGGTGCTTCTCCTATTGACATGTTTGATCGACTTACTCACCCTAACTACCACGCAGATTGCACAGTTGATGAGTTGGAAGATTCAATAGATGATATTCAAGATGAAGTCGACAAATTACGAGAACATGGAATTAATAAAATAATCTTATTATCACATTTAGGAAAAGCAAAAGATCAAATTCTAGCACAAAATACAGATGGCATTGACGTTATAATCGGAGGTCACACTCACGAACTTATAAAAGACATTAAAGAAGGCGAAAACCTGCTATATTCCAAATCCGGTGAACCTGTAATTATGACAGAAGCCGGCAAAGATGGCAGCTATTTTGGAAAGCTAAATGTAACATTTGATAAAGATGGTATTATTACAAAAGCGCAAAACAATCTTGGCGAAACAAGATTATTCCACAAAAATATGATTAACCAGTATGTGTTTGATGAGATTATGGGTAAACCGGAAAAAGTCGGTTTTATCAAGCAAGCTCCACCTCCTCCAACAACATTAATTGAAGAAAACCCACACGCAAATTTTGTTTGTGATGCAATGCGTGAAGAAATGGGCGCAGACATAGGGGTTTGGAACAATAGCGGCATTAGAAATTTCTTCCATGAAGGTGTAATTGATTCAAGAGATATTAAAGATATTGCGCCATTCTTTGATAGAATGTCATTAGCTGAAGTTTCAGAAAAAACCCTTGTTGATATGTTCAAAGCAACAATCAAAACGACATACACAAGCCATGGCAATAAGCCTGGGTTGATAGCTGTTTCCGGTTTAAATTATACAGTAAGTCCTAAAAAGGCTGAACTAACTGCTATGAATTTTGTTGATAAAAACGGAAAAGAAATTCCAATCGACATTAACAACCCAAGGGCTGATAAAATGTATAAAGTTACAACAGACGAATTCATGATGTCAGCCGGTGCAGATTACGCTGTTTTAGCACCAGAAGACAAATGTATTGAAATTCGTCCATACGATAAAGATGTTCTAACTTGCGAATACATTAAAAAATTAAACAAACCGATTGTAATTAATCAAACCGGACGTATTAAGTTTGAAGATTAATTTACCGATTTTTTGTATAAAAATTTATTGGTGGGGACGCTAACGCTTTCCCCACCCTACTTTTCTAAATTTTAAAAACCGATTATTTAAGTTTTTGCTTTTGTTCTTTATAAGCTTTCAAAATAATGTTTCTTGCTTGTAAAGCTTCTTCATGACTAAGCGGTGGAACACCTTTTAGCGGATAATCTATTTTTAGATTTTCATATTTTGGAATCGCCATATCATGATATGGTAGAACATCTAATGCTGCTATGTTTTGTAATGTTCCTAGAAATTCTCCTAATCTTGTCAGATATTCTTCTTTAAAAGTTATCCCCGGAACAACTACGTGCCTTACCCACATTGGTTTTTTAATTTCTGACAAATATTTGGCAAAAGCTATAATATTTTTATTTGAATGTCCTGTAAGTTTTTTATGCTCTTCATCATCAATATGTTTAATATCCAAAAGCACAACACTTGTGTATTTTAAGAGTTCATCAACTGTTTCTTTATTATCCGGTTTAAACATAACTCCTGAAGTATCAAGAGCTGTATTAATACCTTTAGCTTGAGCTTTTTTAAATAATTCAGTTACAAAATCCATTTGGCACATTGGTTCTCCACCGGTTACTGTTATCCCTCCTGTGCAGAACTCTTTTACACCATCATATTGCGCCAAAATTTCATCTGTTGAAACTTTCTTATTGTCCTTAAATTCCCAAGTATCAGGGTTGTGACAATATTGGCATCTCATAGGACATCCTTGCGTAAAAACAACAAATCTTATCCCCGGCCCATCTACTGTACCACAACTTTCAATAGAATGAATATTTCCTAAAATATTTTCTGACATAATTTTAACCTTTCAACGTTTATTAACGAACTTTATTTTCATTGCCTTGAATCAAGCGTTTAATATTTTCTCTATGTAAATACACAATATACACGGCACCTAAAGCACAATAAACAACATATGCAATTGGTGCAAAGAAAAAATACATCAAAAACGGTGAAATTAAAAGAGCTATAATAGAGCCTACTGATACATATTTAGTAGTATAAGTTATTACTCCCCAAATCAACGCAATTATCAGCCCTACAAGCGGGTCTAAAGCAAAAATAGTACCAACACCTGAGGCTACAGACTTTCCGCCTTTAAATTGCAAGAAAACTGACTTGCTGTGGCCTATAATTACAGCAACAGCTGCAATAACAGGTGCTATACCAATATCTAAGCCTACTGTTGCAAATAAATTCGCCAATACAACAGGAAGTGCACCTTTTAAGGCATCAAGCAGCATTACTATAAAGAAATATTTTTTACCTAAAACTCTTTTTACGTTAGTAGCACCGGTAGAGCCCGAACCTACTGTTCTAATATCTTGACCGGTTTTGGCTTTTACTATCAAATATCCGGTTGGAATAGAACCGATTAAATAAGCTACAATTGCAACAATTGCCAATTCTAAACAAATATGAAACATTAAAATACCTCCAAATAACCTCTAATATATTTTATTATACCAAAATATTTGCAAAATACATAAATATCATTTAAAATCATTTTATGGATTACAAATATCTGGATAGCTCCATAAATATAGAGAATGTTAACTTACAAGAATCTCCTTGCATAAATAAATTTCTTTTACGCAACAATTATGCAGAAGTAATCAAAGCCATTGATTTTTTTAATACTAATGGCAAATTTTTGTATGTGCATGGTTTTCTTGGTACCGGCAAAAGACAATTTGTAAACTATATTGCCGAATATTTAAGTCAGGATGTCATCAAATTAGAATACTACTGCAAAGCATCTACTGTTTGCGATGACATACTGCTATCTTTCATTGATAATATTGAAAAAAATTCAATGTCAAAAGTAATAAATATAAATGCAAAAATAACCACACTTGCTGTAAAATTGCAACAATACATTTCTAGCATAAAGAAGCCTTTTATCATAATATTACATTCGTTTGATGATATCAGTGAAGAAAATCAGAGTTTGGTTGTCGATTTTATACAAAGTATAACAAAAAACGAAAATGTTAAATTTATAGCGTCAACTAGAGCTATGACCCCAAATATTTTTGGAGAACTTAAAGTTGATAAAAAAATATTCTTAAAAGCTCTCTCTAAAGAAATTTTCAGAGATTTTACAGCTTCTTACCAAGTTAAATACCAAGATACAACATTAGATGATTTTTATAAATACACTCGAGGATATTATTATTACACAGCTTTATCGTTAAAAATTGTACAAGCGATGAAAATATCACTCCACGATTTTTTGAGTAAATTTACACAATCCGGCATGAATTTTGATGCTTATTTAGGATTTACATACATAAATCTAATACCAACAACTATTAGAAATTTTTTCTGGTTTTTGCGTTCAATAAGACATGGAATCTCAATTAACGCACTTGCAGTTTTCGAACTTTATGATGAATTTTCTCTAGAATATCTAAAAAACAACTTAATGATATTCCAAGCCGGAGAAATGGTATATGTTCAAGATTATTTTCAACAAAATATTGATATTTCTATCCCTGCTAAAACTGAAATAAAACTGCATAAATATATTATCGGAATCTATGAAAAGCAATTAAAAGAATCATTGCAGACAAGAGAACTGACAATTTCTCGTCAAGCAATGCGTGCAGAAATCGAATTCCATAATAAAAGAATCTCTGAAATAGAGGAAGGTAGAAATCCGCAAGCTCAAATTATTGAAACGGTTCAAGCTAAGCCACAAGAGAGTAGTACAGAGAAATCACCTTCAATAGAAGAAAAACTTAATCGTGCAATCAAATACGCCGAAGAAAAAAAGAATACTGATGCAATCGAAACATATATAGAGATAATAAATTCTCCGGAAGTAGACACAGATACATTGCTCATGTCAAGGCTTGCTCTAGCACGTCTGTATAAAGAAACAGATAACTATCCAAAATCACAGCATTATTACGAACTGACAGAAGCTTATTATAAAAAGCACAATGAAGTTATCAACTTGAATTATCTTTATTACGAGCTTTCCGATTTATATTTTATAATGTACAAAACTGAAAGAGCCATTGAAACAATAAAAAAAGTGATATATTCAGTTGACACCCCTCAGTCTTTAATGGTTTCAGCTTGTACACAACTTGGAAATATATATTCTACTTTAGAACAAACAAATGACGCTTATCAATATTATAAAAAGGCTCTGGATTCTTTAGATGAAAATATTGATGATGAAAAAAAAGCAGAACTCTTTTTCAAGTACGCTTTGACAAATGATGATATGCACAGAGCTAAAGAAGCTTTTGAATATTATTCTAAGTGTATTGCTGTTGGCGGAAATAACCATTACAAAGGACTAGCGTATTCTAATATGGGCTCTTGTTATTTTGATAACGGAAATTATTCTGACGCTTTGGATTGTTTTAAAAAAGCTTATGACATAGAAAAAGCAAATAATAATTATGACGGAATATATTATAACGCATCAAATTTGGCCAAAATTCTTCAAAGACAACAGAACCCAAAGGCGCTTGAATACCTGCAAGAAGCAAAACAGAGTGCCGAATTTATTAACGAAGATTTTTATCTTATGCAAGCGACATTAGCGCTTGGTGATTATTATTACAATAATGTATCTTTGAATAAAAAAGCGCTTATTGAATATTATAAAGCAAGACGACTTGCACAAACCTTGAACGATAATTCTAATACCGCAAAAATTGAAGCTAGAATTAAAGATATGAAACTCCGCATGGAGCCGGAAGTTTTTGGAGATATTGAGAAAAAGTATGAATAAAATTAATATAACTGCAGATTTTACAGAATATAAAAGAGTTTTTTTGGAAGAAAATTCTAAACGAAATCTTATTTCTAAAAACGATGAAAAATTCTTATTCGAGAAACATATTTATGACTCTTTGGGCATTAAGCTTTTCTTTGAAAAGTATAATATACATAGTGCAAAAATTCTTGATATAGGCTGCGGTGGTGGTTTTCCTTGCGTTCCATTGGCAATCGAGTATCCGGAATTCAAAATTACAGGAATAGATAGTATCAAAAAGAAGATTGATGCTATTAATGAAATTAAAAATCAACTTGAGTTAGATAACCTATCAACAATTTGTGACAGAGTCGAAAATATCAAAGAGCAAAAATTTGATATTATTACAAGCAGAGCTGTCGCTGATTTGAGTAAAATAGCAGAATATGCTTTGCCACTTTTGAAACACAACGGATATTTCGTAGCTTATAAATCCAGAAAAACTCAAGAAGAAATAGGTAATGCAACTAAAATCTTAAAAAGATACAACGCAGAAGTTAAAGAAATCTTGACGTATACTCTTCCAATGGAAGAAGTTTATGTAAGAAATCTTGTTATAATAGGATTCAAAAATAATTAGTTAGAAAAAGACTCTGAGAAACTTTGATTGAAGTTGATTAATAAAAAATAAAATCACCTCGAACACTAAAAAATCCCAGCGGCTAACTGGGATTTAATAATTTGGGCAGGGGTAAGGACTCCGTATGCGTACAGAAAAAGGTGACTAAACGTCACGTTTTTCGTTTAGATTAACTTTAATTGTTAATTCTAAATAAGCATATGGAGGAGAGAACCTCCACGGTGGTGAGATGTAATTTAATATACAGAACGAGATTAAATTAACTATGAGATTAAAATGACATGAAATTTAATCATCAGTATTACCGACAATAAACTCGTGCATATTAGTGTGATATTTTACCAGAAAGTCGTGCAGAAAAATGTCGTTTTCTTACTAAAAGTCGTGCAGAAAAATGCATTCTGTAGTATAATTGTACAAAAGAGGGTTCATTATGTACAGATATGCCATTAAAGATTTAGTAGTTTGGAAAAATTCAGAAAATCATATGCCACTTATTATACAAGGGGCAAGGCAAGTTGGTAAAACTTGGCTAATGAAAGAGTTTGGAAAACAAGAATATACACAAGTTGCTTACATATCTTTTGATAATAACCCTCGCCTGGACACTTTATTTCAAAAGGATTTTAATATAAAAAGGATTATTGATGGTTTAAATATTGAAGTTGGATTCAATATTACTCCTAAAGAGACTTTGATTATTTTTGATGAAATCCAAGAAAATCCTCTTGCACTAACTTCTTTAAAATATTTCAGCGAGAATGCTCCGGAATATGATATTCTTGCTGCAGGTAGTTTGTTAGGAGTTGCTCATCATAAAGGAACTGGCTTTCCTGTAGGAAAAGTTGAATATCTAAATCTATATCCACTATCATTTAAAGAATTTTTATTAGCTGTTAATGAAAATCTAATACTTGAAATTATCGAAAACAATAATTTTGATATGCAGAAAGTGTTTAAAGAAAGAATTATTGATTTACTTCGTAGATATTGTTACGTTGGAGGAATGCCAAAAGTTGTTTTGTCTTATTCTGAGAAACAGGATTATAATTTGGTGAGAAAAATTCAAAAAAATATTTTAGCCGATTATGAAGGTGATTTTTCCAAACATATTCCAGCGGAACAAGTAGAACGAACAAGACTTTTATGGAATGCAATACCATCGCAATTGGTTAAAGAAAATAAAAAATGTGTATATGGTAAAATCAAACAAGGAGCAAGGGCAAAAGATTTTGAGTTAGCCTTAAATTGGCTTATTGATTCTGGTTTAGTTCATAAAATTTCCAGAGTCTCAGAACCTAATATGCCATTGAAAGCTTATGAAGATGTTGCTGCATATAAACTGTTTTTGCTTGATGTTGGTTTATTAGGTGCAATGACAGATTTGGATGCTCATTCTCTTTTAGAAAATGATAAATTATTTAATGATTACAATGGAGCAATAACAGAGCAATATGTTTTGCAAGAATTTAAAACTTTACATAACTTGCCAATCTTTTATTGGACGAGCAATAGAGCAGAGCTTGATTTTATAATCCAACATAAAAATAATATAATTCCTGTCGAAGTAAAAGCTACCGTAAATTTACAAGCAAAAAGTCTAAAAAGTTTTAGACAAAAATATGAACCCACAATTTCGATTAGAACATCATTGGCTAATTACGAAGATAATCAAGGTTTATATAATATTCCACTTTTTGATATAAGTAATATTGGAAAGATTATTTAAAAAATTTTTCTATTGAAATGGAGTTTACAATATGGCGTAACGTGTAAATTTAAAATTTATGGTAACCTTCCCTTTATTATAAAGATAGAAATCGCCATATAACATTGCGACTCAAAAGGAGCTTAAACTCTGTTTTACAATCATATTTCCCTATTATCTCAATTTTATTTCAGAGGGAATTACTTTCAATGCTTTATAATGATTATTTTAATAGCCAAATATCATAAGATGTGATATATGGCGCAAAACTTTTGGATGCATTATTTCTTTCAAGAATTCTTCGTTTAATACAGAGTTGTTATTTCTATATAATGTAAACAAGTTTTTAATCCCGTCTCCTTCAAAAGCATTGTACATACTGCTAAATTGTGGAGATATAATTAATAAGTCTTTCTTTACATATCTTTCTCTGAATTCTACCTTGTCTGATAATTTACCTAATTTTACAGAATATCCATCTTCATACTCATTGCCATTTATATATTCACCTTGATCATAACCAGCTCCAACCCATACACATTCTTCATTAGGTTCTCCAAAAATATCATTAGTTTTCATAGGAGCAATGTCAATTATGATAAAATCATATCCAACATCATCTTTATTGATCCACAGATTATTAATATAAAATTCATAATTATTTAAAAGCCAAAACTCACCATCAATAGGATTTTGTGTTTTTGTAATTCTACGAACATAAAAATCACCCCCAGTTAAATGATAAAATCGATAGTATAAATGTGTAACATCTAAACTCTCATTTAAATCATTAAATAAATTCTGAATTTCTAAACTGTCATTTATCCGAAATAAATTGCGCCGTCCTGGAAAGTTTTTACGTAGAATCTCATTAAAGAACTCATTGCTTTTTATAATTCTATCTTCTTGTTTAAATTGCCGTTCTGATAGTTCATTTCTTTCTAAAAATCTTTCAATTTCTTCCTTGCAACATAATCGTTTTTTAGGGTTCTGCAATGTTAAATACTTAATTAAATCATTATATTTAGCCCAGCATTTATCAAAATCTGCAACTTTGCGTGGTTCTTGTCCTCTTATTGTACTTTGGCTGATTAACCAATACAAAATTTGTCCAAAAGCAAACCAATCTGAAGCATCACAGATGTTACCAAGAGTAGAATCCGACTGTTCAGGTGCGGAAAAAGAATAGTTTGCTAATCTTTCCCCTGAATCTGTATCAACTAATTTCATATGTTCTTCATCATTAAATTTAGAAATATCAAAATCACCTATTAAAAGATCGTCATTTGCGATAAAAATATTTTCTGGTTTCAAGTCTCTATGTATAATCTTGTGTTGGTGTATTTTTTCAATATTATCAAGTAAGCAATTAAAGATGTTTTCAAACTCTTGTAAATTAAAGTTATCTTTTTCTTTTTTTCTATATTTTTTCAAAGTTTGGTAAATATAAGGCATAACAGTATACGGTATTATTATATCGTTCGTTTTTAATTCCCCAAAATACAATTGAGGAACAATGGGAAGATTGTATTGAACAAAAAATAAATTTATATATGCTTGTTTAAACCGTTTGTATTGTGTCGATGATTTTTTAACCAAATTCTCAGCTAAAAACTTAACAGCCAGTTCTTTATTTAAACCTTCAATATGAGCTTTTTTTACAATAGAAGTTCCACCTTCTCCAATAACTTCATCTAATGCTAGTTTACCAAAAGGTGTTTCTATATAAGATACATATCTCAGAACTTCAGATAGTTTCTTTTTGTCAATAATACTCAATATTTTATTTCCTTTTTAATCTTTATATTAGCATAAAATATAGCATACTTAAAAATTTGTATCTATTAAATCCTGCTATTACATATTTAGTAAAGTTAATAATATATACATACATTAAATGTTTTTATACACTTAAATTTTTAAAACAGCTCATTAATACAATGCTATTTTAGAAATTTTTTCTTAACTAAATCAATCATTTTTAACCAATAAAACAAGCAAGTCATCATAGTCTAAAATTATTCTTGGGAAACGATTTCTACACATATTACTGTAATAGGATTAACTTGTTTCCTTGTTTTAATATAAATTATTAATATTTCATTAATAACTTCGTCAGTAAATTAAAAATAAGATATAATTGTCACATGGTTTTCTTAGTGGTAGTGGGGGTATTAAATGACAAAGACAAAAGATAAAAAATTTAAACCTAAAAATATAAGTAACCCCTATTCTACAGGTGGCATTGGACAAAATTTTGAAAATTCAGTGCAAGCGTCTTTTGTGGTCTTATTATTAACCAAAGGAATTTTTCCAGCCTTAAGTTCTTATCCTATCATAAAAATCGAATTGCAAAATAGAATAAGAAGAGTAAATACTGATGATTTAACTGTATATACCGGCAACAACTCTGGTGAGATATATAACAAAATGTTTGTTCAAATAAAAAGAGATATTACTATCAAATTTTCAAATAAAGCATTTAAGGAAACTATCGAAAATGCTTGGCTTGATTTTAAAAGTAGTTTATTTAACAAGGAAAAAGATAAAATTGCATTAATAACCACGCCGTTGTCAAAAACCGACAATACTTGTATTAAGACCTTATTAGATTTTGCAGATGGTGCAGAAAATTCTAATGAGTTTTTACTAAAATTGACAACAAAAGGTTATTGTCATGCTCAAACAAATAATAAATTAGAAGATATCAAAAAGATTATAAAACATGCAAATAATGATGAAGAGGTTTCGGACAAAGATATTTTAGAATTTTTAAAAATATTTCATGTATTCATATATGATATTGATATTAAAGGTGTAACATCTGCATTATTGCGAACAATTATTGAACAATTTGATGGAAAAAATTCTTCATCAACTTGGTGTGAAATAAAGGAATATGTCGCAGAAAAGAATCAAAAAGCAAGTACAATAACCTTAGAAACTATTTCAGAAAATATTAAAAAAAATTTTAGAAATAGGAGAGGTTATAGCATTCCTGCAGATTTAGTACCCATACAACAGGTTGATAATGGTATTTATACGAATCCTAAATATAAAAAAGCACTTGCATTTGCAGGCTTAATTGGCACTTGGTCAGAAATTAATATAAATGATAAATTAGTTATATCTTCTATAATAAACCAAGACTATGAAGATTGGATTAAAATTTTACAGGAGATTGAACAACAAAATGACTCTCCCGTATATTACAAAAAAGGTATATGGACAATTAAAGATAGAAAGAATGTATTAATAAATACAAAAAGTGCAATATATGATATCGACATAGAGCGATTGCAAACAGAAACAATAAAAGTTTTAACAGAAATTGATCCTAAATATTACTTAGAAAAGAACAAGAGATTTTATGCGTATACATATGATAATGGCTATAAATACTCTTATAATATACAAAAAGGTTTATCTGAAACGGTTGCATTGTTAGGATGTGGTGACTATAAATTCGACCACGCAGAAAACAAACTTAATTATTTTGCTGATAATGTCCTATACGCAATATTTAAACAGCCTAGTTGGCAACATATAGCAACTCTTAATGAATGCATTCCGATACTGGCAGAAGGTGCTCCATCAGCTTTTATTAAAATTATTAATTCTATATGCAACAAAAATAGTATCATAATGAAGCAGTTAGTTGAAGAAGAAGGTGATGGCATCACTGGTGGCTGCTATATTAGCGGACTTTTATGGGCATTAGAAAGACTTGCTTGGAGTCCATTATATTTAATAGATGTTATTTTACTATTAGGAAAATTAGCTGAGATTATGCCTAATAGCAGATGGAGTAATAATCCTGAAAATTCTATTATCGAAATTCTTATGCCATGGCATTATCAAACACTTGCTAGTATTAAGTTACAAGAAACGGCTACAACAAGATTGTTAAAAGAACATTCGGATATTGCAACACAAGTTTTAATAAAATTGTTACCTACTGAACATCAAATTGCATGTGACACTAATAGACCTAATTATATGAATATATTTAAAAAAGATTGGGAATATTCTGTCAAAATAAACGACAGAAATGAGTTAGTATCACATTATATAACATTGCTGATAAAACAAACCAAAGAAAATATTGGCAACATCACTCTAATAATTAAAAATTTAAATAAACTTAATGATAAAGATTTCGAAAAAGTTGTGAAAATAATATCATCTAAAAAGCTTATTAATGCAACTGAAGAAAAAAGAGTTCCAATATGGGAAGCTTTATTGAGTGAAATAAAAAAACATAAGAAATTTAAAAACGCTAAGTGGGCAATGTCACCCGTAAGACTGGAAAAACTGGAAGTTGTTTTAGATTTGATAAAACCCAAAGACTTAATTAATAATATTGCTCCACTATTTGATATCGAATTAAATTATGATTTAGAGGATGAAAATGACAACTACGAAAAAGTTGAAAGAAAATTAAACTTGCGAAGAAAACGAGCATTACTATCATTGCTCAAACAACAACCAAATTTTAGAACAATAATAGATTTAGTTAATAAAGTTGAGTCTCCATTTATGGTATCAAATGCTTTAATCGATACTGATGAGTATAACTTTGATAATGACATTTATCCACAATTTTTAAAAATTGAAGATCGTAAAATAAGGGAATTCACATATAATTACACTTTTTACAAATACAAAAAATTAGGTTTAAAATGGTTAGAACAAATTCCTTATCAAAAATGGGAAAATGATGAACAGGTTGAATTCTTTAAACAATTACCTTCGGTTTCTGAAATTTGGAATATAATAAATAAGCAATCACAAAATATTAAAGCTTCTTATTGGAAAACTGTTGATATCAATCCATATATGAGTGATTCTGATATAGATTTGATAAATTGTTTATTAAAATACAATAGACCAATAGCAGCTTCTGAATGTATAAGTAAAATGCTATATAATGGACAAACAGTGGAAAGTTCTTTAATCATTAAAGTCTTAAGTCATATATTAAAAACTAATGAAGACATTAGACGAATTGATATATATAAAATAGGTGAAATGATTAAAGAACTACAAGAAGATAAAACTGTTGATTTTGAAGAATTAGCGAGTCTCGAATGGAAATTTTATTATGCATTAGACAATATTACAACTCCAAAAACTTTGAAGCAAAAATTAAAACAGCAACCGGAGTTTTTCTGTGATTTAATTAGCATAATATATAAACCAATGGATGAAAATCTTGCCAAAACAGAACCTATTTTTGAGCAAAAAATTATTTCTCAAGCTTGGACTGTACTTAATGAAATTAAACCACTTGCGGGTTATGATGAATCTCTTGGTACATTTGATAGCAAGCAATTTTTAAAATGGTTTAAAAAAGTTATAAAAATAGCAAAAGAAAAAACAAGATTAGAAGTAACCTTGAATGAGATAGGGCAAATATTGTTTTATACTCCGGCTGATATCAGTGGATTTTGGATAAATAAAGATATTGCAGAGATATTAAATACGGAAGAATACGAAGATATGCGTAAAGGATATGGTTCTGAAATTATAAATTCCAGAGGTGTTCATACTGTAGATCCTACTGCAAAACCGGAACTAGATTTAGCAGCCAAATATCATAAACAAGCCGAAGATTGTAGGCTGTCTGGGTTTAATAGGCTGGCTACAATACTAGATGAAGCAGAGGAATTTTATAAAAGAGAAGCTAAAAGAATCTTAGAAAATAGGGATGAATAATGTCAAAATTTTCTGACCTGAATATTCCATTGAGATTATAAATACCACACTCTGCAAATAAAATATTATTTTATAAATCCACTTTTATCACTTTAGATGAAAAACCTTTTATATCCAATAATATTTAATAACATTATTTGAAGTAACAAAAAGTCGCAAAACGTTATCTTTTATTAAGAAGATATCAATTATGTTATTTTAAAAGACATATTTTAGCTCTTTAGAGGTAATATATAACAGCAAAAGGAGTTAAGAAAAATGGAATTTGTTGAACCAATAAGAGATAAACGCAAAATTGAGTTGGTTAAAGTAATTCTTAAAAAGAATGGTTTTAGAGATTACATGTTATTTTTGATGGGAATTAATAGTGGATTAAGGATTTCGGACATTTTGAGACTAAAAGTATCCGATGTACGAGGCAAACGATATATTGAAGTAAAAGAAGAGAAAACAGGTAAATATCGAAAATTTCCTATTACAGAATCCTTTAAAGCACCTTTGAAAGAATACATTACTGAAAAATCTTCTGATGAGTGGTTATTTTGTTCCCAAAGGGGTGAAAATGCTATAACAAGAGTTCAAGCCTATCGAATTATTAGCCAAGCTTGTGAAAAAGCAGGAATAACCTCGAGAATCGGCACGCACACCTTAAGAAAAACTTTTGGATATCATTTTTACAAAGAGAAAAAAGACATTGCACTTTTGCAAAGTATTTTAAACCATTCCTCACCTTCTGTAACTTTAAGATACATTGGAATTAATCAGGACATAATTGACAAAAATTTAAAAACGTTCAAGCTATAATTAAGTGCTGTTCTATATTCTAGCCTACTTTTTCTTTCCTCAATATGTTACATAACATGTAACAAAATTCATATTGTGTTACATAACTCGTAACATATTGGTTCAAAATTGATAAAAATAGGGTGTTTGAGAGGTTTTAAATATTATTTGGTTACTAGGAAATTACAATTTGCAATATGAATTGTAACAAAATTTGCTCAATTGTAACAATTTGTATAAAAATATTAAAGTTTTTCGTAAAAATGCCGATAAATATCATGTAACACAAGCTGAATTGTGTTACATATAAAAACTCCTCATTTTGCACAAAGGAAAGTAGGTTGGAAAATGGATTTTGGCAAATTTTGGTTACAATCAAATAATGGCAAAGAACAAATTGGCGAAATTAAACAAGGTATTCGCCGAGAACAAGTTGATGCGAAGTTGCAGAATTTATTTGATGCGTATGATGCAAACAAGGACGGTTGTCTTGAAAAATCAGAAATTGACACCATTTTTCAACATTTAGCCGATTTTGCCGGAGAAGACAAAACTCTTGATTCTGTTGAAAACGGACAAATTAATTCTCAATTAAAAAAAATAAATATTGAGAATGCTGATTTTATGGGTTTTGTGAAATCTGTATCTACTGCATCAGCTGATATTGTTGAAACTAAAGAAAAACAAACTCCTGACGGTGGAAAAGAAGTTACTACAACGTATAATGACGGAACTACAGAAACAATTGCATTTTACAGCAATGGCGATTACAAATGGAAGAAAACCGAAAAAAGAACTTTAGAAACAAATTTTGAATTAATCATTGAGGGTAAAAAACACAAATTCAATGATGAAACTAAATTTAAAAAAGCATTAGAAACACAAGAACAGAAAAATATATCTAATGCTATGCAAAATGCACAAAACAAACAAAAAGCCAGTCAATCAACTGATGGAATAAGCAAGTATATTAAGTTACCTGTTGCTACCATTAATACAAACACTTTTTCTAAAGAAAATATTGACCGCAAAGAATTGTATTCCCCTCGATTTATTGCTGAAACTCTTGGGGTAAATACAGAAACAGACGACGGCAAAAAGGTTGTAGAAAGATTATCACAATTGCCACAAGAAACTTTGGAAAAACTTAAAGACGGCAAAGAACTCAAAGAACTTATTTCTTCACAAGAACTCGAACCGACTTTTGATAATATTTCTAACGTGTTAGAAATTACAGAGGGTGTTACATTAAGAAATGAAGAAGAATACAAGGCAACTGAAACTCAAAGACAAGAAATTTTGACACAAATTAAAACTGCTAATTTTATGGCTAATGTGTATGAAACTCTTGCAAGCTACAACGACCAATACACTGATAGCGTAGGCTTGTTTGGTTTGGGTTCTGAAGGTATCGGATATGTTTTAAATAAACTTGGCTTGGACGGTGAAAACCATTATCAATGGGCTGATTCTTGTCGAGAATTTGCTAAAAATTCAAGCGAATTAAAAGTTTTGAATCCTCAAAAATTCAAAGAAGGATTCAAAAAGATTTATGGTGAAAATGCTAAAGATTGGGGCATTGACTATAATTCTGATGCGTTCAAAAAATGTTTTGCTCTTGCTGAAAGCGGAAAAGCTTTTGATGAAGACAACAAAATGACAGACGAATACAAAGAAGCCATACTTAAAGCTATGAATATTGTAGCTGACGATCCGAACGACAGCACATTTAATCAAATTATGAACGGTTTTGGCGAAGCTTTGATTATGATTGCAACATTGGGCTGGGGAGCTGAAACAAAAGCAGGAGCTACACTTGCAACTACAACAATGGGTACATTCTCTAAAGCAGGTGTCGCACTTGCATCTAAACAAGTAAATAACAAACTTCTTCAAGGTGCTTTGAGATTTTCAGGTAAAGCAGTCAAACTCGTTGGTCCGGCATTAAATGAAGGTACAAAAATGTATCTTTATACAACCGCAGAAGGTACTGTGATGAACGTATCAAACCGAGCAATTAAACAAGACGGATTCGACAAACTTATTGATACACAAGCACAAGTAATGAGAAATGCGGATGGTTCATTCACTTTTGGCGCGTTTGCAGGTGTATATGGTACAGCTGTAACTCAAAAAGTTATGCAAGTATTCTCAAAAACTTCTCAAAAAGTAACAACGGCATTGAGTGAAAAATTTTCTCAAGGTGCAGTTAATGCTAATGAAGTATTTGCAACTATTTTAGAAAAATCCGTCCCGACTAAGATTGCAGAAGTTGCAGGTTTTGCAACAGATGTAGTTGGATTTGCTTATTTTAACCAAGCGTTAATGATAGCAAATACTTTGATGCAAGATGGAAAACTCACAAATGAAGGGTTGGAGAAAGCCTTATTAGAAGAATTCGGTCATCAAGGTTATAACCTAGGACAAATCAAGGTTATTTCACATTTAATCATGATGTTGACAGGTTCAAGAAGTGCAAGAATGCAATCTCAAAAGTATTTGCAAGAAAACTTGCCACAACTTAAAGGTGCAACCGTAGAAGGGGTAAATGGAGGCAAAGATGGTTTTAAAATCAACCTTCCTGACGGCAGAAGAATTGAATGTAAAAACGCATCAGAAATGATATCTTCACTTCAATTAATGGCGCGCGGAGAAATTGCATTTAGTAGTAAGTTTGATAAAGATAATGAACCACTAGTTGATTCTAAAGCTAAAAAAAATAATTTTATGAATAAATTAAAAACCGTTATAACTGGTGATAATGATAAACTTCGTGATTTTCGTAAAAAGATGCGTACAAAAGGTTTTGCCGAAAACCTCAATTCTGCTCAACAAACAGAAGCAGAATTACAAGCTAAAAAACAAGTTGAAGAATATTTAAAAAATAATTTCCCTGACCTAGCGACTCAAGATAATGTTAATATTCTTAAAGAAGCTTGGCTAAAGAGTTCTGAATTTACTCAAAAAGCATTAAATAATTCAAGAAAATTCAATGTAACGGAAATTTCTTCACTTGTTGAAGCATACCTATTAGAACCAAATTTAACAGAAAAATATCTAAATATTAAGTCAGAAAATGGAGCATACAGATTTCATCCTTTTGACGTAGAATACCTTGTTAAGGCTCATTTAACGGATCCAACTCGAACTGAAGAATTAATCAATACAAAAACAGAAAACGGTCGATACAAATATGATGGCACAGATGTATTATCACTTGTTGAAGCTTATCAAATGAATGCAAAAGCAACAGACATGTTTTTAAACTTGAAAAATGAGAAGGACGATCCAAGATTTGATGTCGGTTATATCAATTCTTTAGTTGAGGCATATAATAAAAATCCTGAACTTGTAGAAGATTTATTGACTCAAGAATATTATAAAGGAATGATTCGTCATAAAGCACAGAATATCATAGATGCAGTGAAAGCGCACGAAATTGACCCTAAACGTTTTAAAGAAATTTTAGACGAAAAAGGTCAACCACCATTTGATTATACTTATATGTATGATGGAAGTGATGCATTGAAATTTATTGAGGCAGAAAAAATAGATTCAAAAGTTGCAAAAATGTTAGAGGCACAGTATCAAGAAGGAGGACATCCGCGTTTCTCCGCTAACACAATTCGTTTACTCACAGAAGTATATAAAAAACATCCTCAAACTTTAGATAGAATTATTAATATTAAAAATACAATGGGAATTTATAAATTTTTCCAAGGTGAATATATGCCAGAAAAAGATTCTTTTAAAATAATGATAGAAGAATTTGAGAAATACCCTGAAATATTAGAAATTGCAGAAAATAACGAAACCGTTATGGGTTTTGGTTTACTTTGTTGTTTACTTAATGCATACAAAAAAAATCCTGAGCTTACAAAAAGTGCTTTAAGTCAAAAAAATACAAATGGCTCGCCAAGATTTGATCTTAGTAGTGTTGATTACTTAGTTGAGGCTAGTGAAACCAATTCAACTTTGACTAAAGAACTTTTGGATTATAAAACTGCTGATGGAAAAGAATATAGATTTGATGCAATAAATATTAGAGAGATTGTTAATGCTGATAAAATAAATCATGATTTGACAAGAGATTTGTTAACACAGAAAAAATCTGATGGTAGTTTTTATAGCGGCATAGCAATAGAACGAATTGTTTCTGTTAAAGAAACTTCGCCAGACATTTATGATTATGCAATAAAAAATGGTTTTTCACCAAATAATGCTTCTAAAATAGTAGAAGCTTTCAATCAAAGCAACGACCCTGATTTAGTAAAATTATTGATGGGGTACAAAAATAGTGAAGGGAAAAATAGATTTAAAGGTCAAGATATTATAAGAATTGTCATGAGTATTGATGAAGAACCACATAACAAAGCAAAAATATTGGATTACTTAAATAACGATATTTCTATAAATTCAATTGATAGTTTATTGTCAATGGAAAAAATGTTGTCTAAAAATGAATTTGATAAACTAAAAAACAGTTTCAATAGTGTTATTGATTATTGCAAAGCTCATAATATAAAATATGATAATTTATATGTTTCAGAAAACAAAGGATTCATCCTAATATTAGATGGTTATGGATATAACAGAATAAATTTTGATGCTAATGGAAAAATTATAGATAAAACTGAAGTAGATACAACAAACCCAAACTTCTCAAAAGAAAGCTTTATAGACAAAAATGGTGAAAAAAGCGTTCTTGCAAGAATTGAGCATACGCAATTGGGCTTTACGGATTTTGCATTCTATACAGATAATATTAAAACAGTTAAAGATACCAATGGAAATCTATTATACAAAGAATTTTGCTTAAAATCTAAGGATGTAGAAGGCAAATTCGATGTATGGCGTGAAGAAGCTAATGGTAAAAAATACAAAATCGGTTTGGCAGAAAAAACTCCGGCAGGTGAAATTGTACTAGAAAAAACGTTGGTAGCAAATGATGGCACAAAAACAGACTACAATTATATGCAATCACCTAACGGTAGCAGACTTGTTTATACAAAAATAACCGAACCTAATGGTAAAATTACTGAAAATAGACAACAATTTAAAATAATTGATAATAGTCATGCTATTTCAATTGAAAATGGTATGAAATATGAAATCGAATACCAAACTGATAAAATTACTATAACCAAAGATAATGGAGAAAAAGTTGAATTATCAATAGGTTCAAATGAAATTGAAAGCGAAGGTGTTATTTCAAAAGATTTATTACCTATTATTAAAATGTTACCTGGTTCTGTTTTATGCGATATTAAAGAATTTGGCTTAAAAAAAGTATGGTTAAACACAAACAAAGCAAATGAAGGAAATGCCTTTTTTGTAGCGGTTAGTGGTACAATAGAACTTTCTGAACAGAACTCTGCTCCTAAAAATGCGTTTATATTATTACACGAATTAGGACATTATAGAGATTACTTTAAATTTAGAAAGAATAGCGAATTAAATAATACATTTAAAGCAGAATTAGAAGCTTTTAATAAAACAGCAACTCAAATGGAGAAAGATGCAATTAGTTATTTGATTGATACTCAAAGACAGGGTAGTACGCTAAAACCGGGAGGTATGCAGGCAGAATTTATTGCTGAAACAAATGCAATAATGCATGGTGCCAATTTTGCACCATTTATTGAAATGCGAGGTCAGTATTTACAAAAATACTTCCCGAAAACATTTGCAAAAGTTGTTGAACTTCTAAAAGAAACTGGTGTCCAAGAATATAAACCTGAAGAATAACAGTCTTATTTTAAATATAGAGTAGCATCTTTAAAGAAATTATCTTTGCCGAAAAATTCTTCTCTGACTTCAGGAGCGGCATTCGGATTAAATTCACCCATATTGTTTAAAAATTTCTTTATAATCGGATTTTTTTGCATTTTTTCGCCATCATCTGCTAAAGATTCTTGTATTATTTGTCGAGTCGGTTTTTCTTCATCAATAGATTTTTTAATAGTTGATTTAATCCAATCAGTCCAACCAATTTCATGTTTAGCTTCTGTTGTAAATTTAGCAAATTTATTAACGATTAAATCTTCAGGCAATCGTTCTAAATTGTTAGATATATTCTTGCTTAACTCACAAAAAATATATCTGAGTTTAAATGGAATACCTGCAATCAAGCGAACAATACCATCTTGGTTTTTATTAACAATCAATTCCAGTTCGTTTCCTTGTGTTTTTTCTTCAAACTTTTTTGCAATATTTTGCAATTTTTGTGAGTGTGAATTCATTCCTTCATTAAAAACAAGCTTAGCTTGAAAATTTGTACTATTGCAGTTTTGAATATTCATAATACACAACTCCTATATAGACCATCTGAAATTATAATAATATAAAACTGCTAAAAAATAAATTTGCTAGCAAAAAAAATATCTTATATTTAGTCATACAACATTTGTGCCATTGCATTGTATGCCATAATTTTCATTGCATCATCTTTTGAGATATTGCCTTTTTTGTATTGGTCTACGGTGTAAACTGTACTTACAGTCGGAGAAGACATTACAGGCATCGTTAGAGTGTTTTTTGCAACGGTCGCTAAATTTTTTTTACGTTTATCAGAGTCAACAACAGTACTCGCTAAATCATAAGCATTTGCATGTACATTTGTTTTGTTCAAAATTTTTTGTCCATTTTCGGATAAGCCTAATGCGTTATTCTGTTGACTTTGAGTTTGTAACACTGTTGTAGCAACAGGATTTGCTCTAAATGAAATTGGCATTAATTTACTCCTTGCACACTTCTACATATATATAAAGTAGTTTTAGTTGTAAAAATTGCTATAAAAATTAATATTTGTAAACTATTCAACCCAATAATCCCAAACTCCCTTAGAAGGTTCTTTGTCACAATGCTTAAGGATTGAGTCTTTGGCGATAATTGAATTTATTTGCGTTTTGACTTTTTTAGCCATTGAATCGACTATACTATCCATTGTAAAAGTATCAAGTGTTATACCTAATTTGTCTTGCATATCAAAAACTGTATCAACCGCTGTATCTTGATGTTTATCTTGTTTTTTAATAACATCTAGTAATTTTTTAAATTTTTCTACAATCTTATCATCAGACAATTTTATTAGTTTGCTAAAGCCTTCTTGTGTCAATGTGAAGCGACGAGGAGTTAAATCATCAAGCAAACCTCTATTTGTTGCAGTTTCTAATTTTCCATTTTTATTTGCAAAAACTTCCATTTCATACTTAGGTGATTTTACCGTTTGTTCTTCAAACTTTTTAGCAATTCCTTGCCAACGGGAAGATTTTTTCAAATTTCCTGTTAATAGCATTTTTGCTCTAAAATTTGGATTTATGTTGTTATTATTTACTTGCATATATATTTAACTCCTTTTCATACAATTATACTAAAACCGCTAAAAAATATTTTTGCGCTTTTTTATGCTTTATCACTAATTTTATTAACCAACCACAACATTAAACCTGCAACTGCGCCTCCAAGTATTGCAGTACCTGTACCCCATTTTACAGATTCAATTATACGTTCGCTTGCAGCAGCTGAAATTGCTGCAAATGCTTCTTTCGAAAGTTTATTATCTTTATTTACAAACGTTTTTGTTGTTTTATCCCAACAAGATGATGCAACATCTTTGAAATGGTCAGCATACCCGCAAAACATCTTATGACAAACTTTTGGGAAGCAGTTTGGGTTTTATCAAATCTTTTTCAACTGATTTTTCATATTTTTTAACTTCTGGTATGTTTTTAATTAAATTTATCAGAGCATAATATTCTGCTTGTGAAGTTGGAATTTTGTTATCCATATTTTTTGAGATTTGCTGCATGAATTTTAGTGCGATATCTGTCATTTCCTTACTCAACTTGTTTTCAGATTTATATTTTTTGTTGCGATTTTTATCCCAATCATACTTTTTCTTCCAATAAAAAATGGTACGTCTTGAAATATCTAAATTTCGACAAATATTTTCAATAGACATTCCTTCTTCTATATATAAATTTTCAGCTTGTTTGTATAATTTTAGTTTTGACATAAATCTCCTTTAAAAACAATTCTGTCTATATAAAATCTATTTTTATCAGTTAACCTTCTTACTTGAAAAACACATTTCCTATCAATTACTCCGAGATTTTGGTAATATTTAAGTATTTGATTTAGTAAAGCTAAAATATTTTTAATTCTACGTGGTTGTAGACATCTTTCTTCGCAAAATTTATAAAATTGTATAATATCAGCTTGGGTTATTTCTTCAAGTTTTTTGGTTTTAAAGTACGGTAAAATATGTATTTTAAATATTGTTTTATATTGATGTATAGTTTCTTTCTTGCAATATTTGTTCACATAATTTGTTAAAAAATACAGTATAGCGTTATCCATTTTTAAATTTTTTCTCAAAGTCGCATTTTGTACAAACACTCTATAATTTAAGCATGAGTTTTTTAAACTTTCTCTATATTTATACATTCCATGTTCAAACACTATTTCATTACCGTTCAAAAGGTGTGCAAGTTCTGTTTTACAATCACACTCTGCAATCATATTTATTTCGTCAAGTGTAAATTCTTTTAGATGTTTTGCTAATTTTTCTATGTTCATAAAATCTCCTTAATTACATCAAGATTTATTTCTTGTAAATTATTATCTTTGGCAATTATTTCAAGTTGACTTATCAATTGCACAATTTGTCTAAACCTGTTGTACCTTTTGTATATAAATTCAATAGCATTTGTATTTACAGTAACCTCAGATAATTGATCAAATATTTGTTTTAAGTCATTAACGCTAAAAGTTTCAAATTTCACAATTTCAGAAAACCTATCAAAAAGATGTTTGTATCGTTCTAGTTTTTTATGTACCAATCCCATACCAACAAAGATTATTGGACAATCGGTTTCATCGTGAATATCTCTCAAAATTTCTATTGTTTTCAAGTTGTTCATTAAGTAATCTATTTCATCGACAATAATCAGTTGAGGTTTTTGTTTTAATTTTTGAACTATCAAATTAAAATTATCCGACGTCAAATATCTTGGAATTTCGTCCATTTCTTTAGCGATTTCTTCTAATAGCCAGCGACCAGTCATCAAATTTGTTGCCCTTAAATATATCGCATCATATTTGCAAGCCAACCATAATGCCGTTTGAGATTTACCCAACCCTGGTTCACCATATATTAATCCCATTTTAGGAATATTCTTTGGTTTGTTTAAAAGATTTTCAACAAGTCCGATAAAGTTTTTCACGTTAGTTGTTTTAACAAAAATTCTATTCATAAAGTAATTTATACTCCTTTGTTTGTTTAAAATCCTCTATCCATTTATCATTCGAATTATTTTTGATTAAATACTCATATTTTTCTGAATTATTTTTAAATGATTTATAAACACCATTTAAACGACTTCTAAACGCAGTTTGAACATTCTTTAGATTTTCTGCACTTTCTTCTATCATTTTGGTTTCTAAAAATTTTGTTTCATCATTTGAAAGATATGCCTTTACTGAATTTATCGTTTTCTTATGCAATTTTCGTTGTTTAACAATTTTTTGCTTGTAATCCTCAAAATCCGTAACTGTACCTAATAATTTTGCCATTGGGTGAGTTTCAGTTACTCTTTGGGCAGTACATAAGTATTCACCTTTTGTAGTATAAACTTTAATACTTGTTAAATCAAAGAGGTTGTATTTAATTAGAACTTTACTTTTAAAACCATATAATCTTTCATCAAAATAAGCACAATTTAAAAATCTGATTCCATTTCTCTGTATTGTTTTAACTTCAGTTGCAAGCATCAAATCATCAAGTTGGTTTATATCTACATTTTGTCTTTTTCTACTTTCTAAAATTTCTGTTATCGTTTTATTTGGTGAGTTTGGACAAGGTTGAGAGTTTTTAAAATTCAGCCACATGTCAATCATTTTTATTGTTTCGTCTAAAGTTGGAATGAAGTCATTATGAATTTGTTTATGGAGTTTTTCATTTCTCATTAGATAAGCAGGTTTATTTTGAATATTACTTCCGATATAACTTGATAATAATTTTTCAAACCCTTCTTGAAATTCTTTGAAAAATCTTTCAATAACTTTTGCTCTGGCATTGTATGGTCTTGCAAATACTGTTTCTATACCAAGTTTTGAATAAAGACCTTGGAATCCCAATTCAGTAAAACCTTTATCATCTGTAAAATACTTTGCCCTGAATGCTCTGCCGTTATCTTGGTAAACTACTTTCGGTATCATATCTAAATTAATAATGGCATTTCTTAAAGCACTTGCAATGCATTGGGTATTTTCTTCTAACATAATTTCATAACCTACGAGTGCTGTTGATTTCCAATCTAAAAATCCTACTAATGTTGCTCTGGTAGGTTTACCCGTGAACGGATTTATCACATTAAACGCTAATTTATGCCCATCAGCTACAAGAATATCCCCAACTTCAAGCAAACTTGCATCACGTTTTATATATGGTTCAACTTTATCTGATAGTGCTTTTTCACCATCACGTGCTAAAACCCATTTGTCATAATTATTATCTTTAAACCATTTTGCATAACGTCTAAAAGTAATTTCAGCTGGAATAAAGCTTTGACCTTGTTCTTTCAGTTTGTATTTTGTAAGTGATATGGCTTTGCCGATACAAAGTCGATTAGGGTGAAGTAATAAACTCATAAATATTTTTATTTCTTCATCTGTCAAACTTGTTCTATATTCATCTATCTTAGAATACTTGTACTGAGGTAAGAGCTTTATATAATCTTCCGTGCTACCCAGCATTGTGTACCAACGATGTAAACTACCACGAGATATTTTACCTAATATTTCAAAAAGATGTGAATGACTTGTATTATGCAAATTCACAAAATTATAATCAGCTTGAAGTTTATTTGTAGATTTCTTTCTAAAATCTAACCATTGATGAACAATATCTAATCTCGCAAGTGCAATTTTCTTTGATTTTTCTGGTGTGAATTTTGTCATGAATATTTCCTTTGCATACACATTCATCACTCACCTTTCAAGATAAATCAAGTCCTAAATCTCCATCTCAGAGATATTTCGACACATATCAAATTCCAAGATAAAACATTTTTATCCAAAATGGTCATCACTAATATTCAAATATAGTGGGGATTAAAGGCAATTTAAAGTAAAGCTTTTAGAAATTTAGTGCAAAATAGTGCAAGAAAAGTATAGTTTTGTGCAAAAATTTACCACCCATCTCAACACTAAAAATCAGGCTCAAAGTGGCTGACTGTTTGAAATTTTATAAAAAATACCTATCCAATTTGGACTGTTAAATTATATGAGAATCACTCCTAACACTAAAAAATCCCAGCGGCTAACTGGGATTTAATAATTTGGGCAGGGGTGGATTCGAACCACCGTACACTCTCGTGAACAGATTTACAGTCTGTCGCCTTTAGCCACTCGGCCACCTACCCATATAAAATTTTAAAAATGCCTTTGACGAGATTTGAACTCGTGGCCTCTCCCTTACCAAGGGAGTGCGCTACCCCTGCGCCACAAAGGCATATCTCAGAAACCACTCACTCCCTTTGGAGTGCTACCTCTCACAAAAGATACTCAATCTTTTGTTCGGCAGAGTCCCTGCGCCACAAAGGCAAATGCCACAAGGGCTACGAGAGAAGTTTTCTCTTTTATCAAAAAAGCCGGTAATAGGAATCGAACCTACAACCTACGGTTTACAAAACCGTTGCTCTACCGTTGAGCTATACCGGCGACAAGTTTTATGATATTAGAAACAAAATTTTTTGTCAACTGCATTTTTTATTTTTATTAAAAATCATCTAAAACTTAAAAAAATCTTTTTATACGAACTTAACAACCTAACAACTTAATGCCTTAGCCACTTCTGTTGCGCATACAACATGTTGCATTTGCAACACTTATGTGTTAACATTTTTTTGTACATAAACACAATAGGATAGTCAGAAATGAGTGAAACTTTAGAAAATATAGAAGAATCACAGCCGAATATAAACCCTTGGTTAGCATGCTTACCAACTATGGCGGCAGCATTTATGTTTGTATTGGATGAAACAATTGCAAACGTTGCATTGCCACACATGGCAGGAAGTTTTTCCGTAAGTCGTGAAGAATCTATGTGGATTTTGACATTTTACCTTATTGCTAGCGGTATAGTAATTCCGATGGTTGGCTGGTTCAGTAAAGTTCTCGGAAGAAAAAATTTCTTCATTATGAGTATTGCTTTATTTACTGTTGCTTCAGCTTTGTGCGGTTTTTCCAAAAATCTTGAAAGCATGGTTCTGGCACGTATCTTACAAGGTATTGGCGGTGGAGGTTTGTTACCGATTTCTCAAGCAATATTATTGGAGAATTTTAAGCCTCAAGATAGAGGAAAAGCAATGGCTATGTTTGGGCTTGTAATCGTACTTGCTCCGATAGCAGGACCTGTACTTGGTGGCTGGTTAACAGAAAACTGGTCTTGGCCATTTATTTACTTTATAAACATCCCTATTGGCATAATGACCGTACTTCTTGCAAAGACACTTATCTATGATCCACCTTATGCAAGAAAGCAACAAAATGTAAAGACAGACAGTTTTGGATTTTTCATGCTTTCAATTTGGTTACTAACTTTGCAAATTGTGTTGGATAAAGGTAATAATGCAGACTGGTTTAATGCACCTTGGATTTGTTGGTTGTCTGCGATTTCTTGTGTAACAGGTTTAGCGTTTTTAATCTCTCAAATCCGAAACAAAGATTCATTAGTTGATTTAAGCGTTTTTAAAGATAAAAATTTCTTCATTGGAACAGTTGTGCAGATTGTAATGCAAGCGGTATTATTAGCATCTATGGCAATTTTACCTCAATTTTTACAATCTTTAATGGGATACGACGCATATAAGAGCGGACTTTCTATGATGCCTCGTGGTTTAGGTGCATTATTAGCGATGATTCTATGCGCAACTTTAGCGAACTTAATTGATAACAGAATTTTGGTTATGATAGGCTTGGGCAGTATTGCAATGGCAAGTTGGATACTTGGAGATTTAAATTTGCAGATTTCTACAATGAATATTGCAATTCCAAACTTTTTATTCGGAATTGGCTTAGGATTAGCGATGATTCCAATTATTACTTTATCAATGGCAACTATCAGTAATGACCAAATGACAAACGCTAGTGGTTTGCAGAACTTACTGAAAAACATAGGTGGCGCATTTGGTACATCTATTGTTGCAACATTGTTATCTAGAGGTGCGCAAAAACACCAATTTATGTTGATTCAACATTTGACTGATACTGCGCAAAATTATACCGAACGTGTTCAAGCTTATGGAAGCATGTTTATGACAACTGTAGATCCGCATACTGCTATATATATGGGGCAGCATACTGCATATAGATTATTAATGCAACAAGCGAATTTAGCAGCGTTTATTGATGCGTTTAGGATTTTTGCAGTATCTGCGATTGTTATAATTCCACTGATTTTGCTGCTTAGGAATTTGAAAGAAGCATAGCAAAAATATTTTTCATAGGTTTTCATACCAATATGAGAATTCTCCCCGTACAACATAATTACACGAACCGATATAACGGTCTGATAAAAGCAGAATCAAATAAACAAACTTGTACTGAAAACTTGCAACAAGCTGATAGGCAAGGGTCTGTAAACTTTTGTGGGTTACTTTATTACTTAACAAAAGATAAGTGTTTTGATGTCATTAGCACTAAAAATGCAGAACGCTTAGTCGACAAAGGCCTAAAGGACTTAAATCTTTATACTGACGAAGAAATTGCCAAAGCTAAAGATATAATTCTCTACATGACAAGGAAAAACAATTCTAAGCACTATAGAACCGTCATACAAAAGATTTTGGAGTTAGCAAAAGAAAAGATTAGAATACATGATGTTCTTAAATTTAAAGATGTAAACTTCACTCCGTATGCGTTTGACAATTTAGCAAATGAAATTCTAAAAGTCAACAAATTAGGCTATCCTATAGATTATATGCCAAAATTATTAAATTCTATGATTGAAAGTATAAGTGATATAAAAAAGCTTGTCGACTTGAGAGAAGAAAGTTTAAAAAGAAAAGAACTTCTATCCTACTCGTATTGGCAAGCCGAAGATGAAGATGTAGATGATTTACTTCTTTCTGAACCGATTTTGACTCTTAATACTTTAAAATTCTTAGGCAAAAAATCTTTTTTGGCAACTTATGAAGATAAATATGATAGTGTAGAAAATCATATTGTAAACTTGGGACAGATTGATGAAGACTTTCCTTTTTATGAAAAGCTTATTCAATTAACAAATCCCACAGAAAGTAAAATGTACAAAGGCAATCAGGAAAAAATTGCTGATTTAAAAAAGCTTTATCAAGCAAATAAAAATGATGATATAAAAAATGAGATTAATAATCTTACAAAATTTAATCGCAACCTTGTTGAGAATGCAATAAAGGAAGCTAAAGATAAGACATTTGCCGGCTATGCGGCTTGCATGTTGGCTGATGAGCCTATGAAATTAAAGTATTTATTGCCTACACTAAACGATAATACAAAAAGTGGCAAACGCAAACGAGATAAAATTCTCAATAACAGCATTCTTAGTGACAGTCAGGGCAACATAGAAAAGAGAATTGATTTTAGGCGGACAAAATTCTTACGAGAACTAACTTGTTCCGATGCAGATTTTAGCGAACGATTTAATGCAATTATCAATACTTTATTGAAACATCCTTCTACTTCCATAAAACATATACTTACACATACGGAAATGAATCTTGAAACTCGAAAACAGTTTTCCAAACTAGGTATTGATTATGAAAATTGGGTAAATTTTGATCCAAAATCAAGTATAAAAAAAGAAATTATAATTGATACATCTTCTTTAAAACAACATGCTATCAAAAATTTGGAAGACGATTTTAATAATGAATTATTCACAGAAATTCCGCCGGATGAATGTTCAAAATTAATAAAAGCAATGGAAGCGAAAGGGTATAATTTAGTAGAACAGACATGTGCGAAATGTTCTAATGACGGCTTCTTTGACAGTGTAGATACTAAACTGAAATTATATAAAAACAATTCTCCGGTTACATTTGATGATTTGCCGGAATTAATGAGAATTATAAAAAAAGAAATGACAAATTCTGTTTTTTGGCAAACGGAAAACAAGGATAAATATATTGAAAATGCCAGAAGTACTATAAAAAATCACTTTCTAAAATTGCGTAATTCCGAAATTAAAAGTGCAAATGTTCCAAGTATAAAAGAAAATGCGAATTTGGAAGTATTAAAAGCTGACATGAACGACATAGAACACTCTTTATTCCTTGGTAATTATGCTTCTTGCTGTACCGCAATAGGCAGCGGCTCTAATCAATGGACTGCTCCAAGTTATATACTATGCAAATTGGCTTCTGCGATAGAAGTAAAAATTAACCAAGAATATGTCGGAAACACAATGTGTTTTATTGCCAAAGTTGATGACAAACCTGCATTAATTCTTGATAACATAGAATTGCAGCATAAATACCAATACAATGATGAAATAAGAGATAGTATTTTTGCATACGCAAAGAAAATAGTTGCAGAAATTGGACAACCTAATTTACCTATATATGCATTTCCAAATAGACATAAAGTTAATATGGATGGCTTAGACATTACTAAAAAAGAATTCTGTATAGTTGGCTCTACAGGAGATTGGGATATTTATTTGGATTTTGATGCAAGTGCACACCAAATTTCCGAAGATGAAACTTTCACCTCGTATTTATATAAAATATCCTGAAACTAAGCATATCCCCCTATATTATTAACAAAATTCGTAATGAACTATTTACGAATAAAATTAAAATGTTATATATAGATTGTAACGATAAATTTAAAACTTAAAAAGCTATAAATACATTTATTCATATATTTACAGATATAAGCTATCTTACTGATTATAATTGAATTTTTCTAATGCTATAATGCTAAAATCCATATAATTAAACTCTTTCATTTGTATGGAAAGATTGTGGGATAGTACGCAGAAAGGAGAGCGCTATGGTAATGGTAGAGCCTATTAGAAGCAAATTTGAAATAAAAAAAATTGAGAACTTTCTTGCTGAAAAAAGTACCCGAGATTTGTTAATTTTCACGCTTGGAACAAACTGTGGACTTAGAATTTCCGACATACTAGCTCTCGATATAAAAGATGTACGCAATAAAAATTTTATAAATATTATAGAAAAGAAAACCGGTAAAGCAAAGCGATTCCCTATCAACAATAAATTAAAACCACTAATTAAAAAATTTATCAGAGGCAAAGATGACGAAGCACCACTATTCACAAGTATTTTTCATAATCGCATGGAAAGATTTGCAGCTTATAATATGCTAAAAGAAGCTTGCAAAAAAGCTGGTATAGAAGGTAATATTGGCACACATACAATGCGTAAAACATTCGGGTATCATCACTATCGAAAATTTAAAGATATCGCTATGCTGCAAAAAATATTCAATCATTCCAGTCCACAAATAACAATGAGATACATAGGAATTGACCAAGATAAAATTGACGAATGTTATAAAAAATTTATTCTTTAATAATTTTATTAATAAATTCCTCTACATAAATACATTCCCCCTTGCAAGTTTTGTAAATTTTTTGTAATATATTGATAGATAAATATATTTATAAGAAGAGGAATTTATTAAATGTTCGAACGTTTTACAGAAAAGGCGATTAAGGTTATTATGCTGGCTCAAGAAGAAGCCAGACGACTTGGTCATAACTTTGTCGGCACAGAGCAAGTTTTGCTTGGTCTAATCGGAGAAGGCACCGGTATTGCTGCAAAGACACTTAAATCAATGGGAGTAACTCTTAAAGACGCTCGTGTTGAAGTTGAAAAAATTATAGGTAGAGGTTCCGGCTTTGTTGCTGTCGAAATTCCATTCACACCTAGAGCTAAAAGAGTTTTAGAACTATCTTGGGACGAAGCAAGACAACTTGGACATAATTATATTGGAACAGAACACTTACTTTTAGGTTTGATTCGTGAAGGCGAAGGTGTTGCAGCAAGAGTTCTTGAAAACCTTGGTGTTGACCTAAACAAAGTAAGAAGTAATGTTGTTAAAATGTTAGGTGACTCTAAACCTCAAACGGCAGGTGCTGGAGTTGGTTCATCATCTTCTAGTTCTCAAGCAAACAAAGTAAAAACACCTAGTTTGGATGAATTTGGTACAGATTTAACACAAGCTGCTTCAGAACAAAGATTAGACCCTGTTGTTGGCAGAGAAAAAGAAATTGAACGTGTTATTCAAATTCTTGCAAGAAGAACCAAAAATAATCCGGTGCTTTTGGGTGAACCTGGGGTTGGTAAGACTGCTGTTGCAGAAGGACTTGCTATTAGAATTGTTAACGGCGAAGTTCCTGACATTTTGGAAAACAAAAAAATTATCCAGCTTGATATGGGGCTTTTGATTGCAGGTACTAAATACCGTGGTGAATTTGAAGAACGTCTTAAAAAAATTATGGACGAAATTCGCCAAGCAGGAAACGTAATCCTTGTTATTGATGAAATGCACACTCTGATTGGTGCCGGCGCAGCAGAAGGTGCAATTGATGCTGCTAACATCTTAAAACCTGCTTTATCAAGAGGAGAAATTCAAGTAATTGGTGCTACGACTTCTGATGAATACAGAAAGTATATTGAGAAAGATTCTGCATTAGAAAGAAGATTCCAGCCGGTAATCATCGAAGAACCATCTATTGATGAAACTATCGAGATTATCAGAGGTCTGAAATCTAAGTATGAAGAACACCATAACTTGAATATTTCTGATGCAGCAATTGTTGCGGCTACAAAATTATCAAGCAAATATATTAACGATAGATTTTTGCCTGACAAAGCAATTGACGTAATTGATGAAGCTAGTTCAAAAGTTCGTTTGAAGGTTAGCACCCTTTCTCCGGAAGGAAAAGAACTTGATAAGGAATTAAGAGATATTATCAAAGAAAAAGAAGACGCTATCAGAAATCAAGAATTCGAGCGTGCTTCAGCTTTGCGTGATGATGAAGCTAACATGAAGGATAGAATTCGTGAAGTTTCCGAAGAATGGCGAAAACAAAATGATGCCAACAAGCCAACTGTAACAGAAGAAGATGTTGCGGAAGTTATTGCAACTATGACCGGCGTTCCGGTAACAAAACTTACAGAAGGTGAGTCTGAAAGATTATTAAAATTGGAAGACACTCTTCATGCTAGAGTTATCGGTCAAAGTGATGCTGTAACAGCAATTGCTAAAGCAATTAGACGTGCTAGAGTTGGTTTAAAATCACCAAACAGACCAATAGGTAGCTTTATCTTCTCCGGTCCTACCGGTGTTGGTAAAACTGAATTGGCGAAGGCTTTAGCAGAAGCAATATTCGGTAGTGAAGATAATATGATAAGAGTAGATATGTCAGAATTTATGGAAAAACATTCTACAGCAAAACTTATCGGTTCTCCTCCTGGATATGTTGGATATGATGACGGTGGTCACTTGTCAGAATTAGTTAGAAAGAAACCTTATTCAGTTATTCTTTTTGACGAAATTGAAAAAGCTCACCCAGACGTATTCAACATCATGTTGCAAATCCTTGATGACGGACGTTTAACTGATGCAAAGGGTAAGCACATCAACTTCAAGAACACAGTTATTATCATGACTTCTAACGTTGGTGCTAGTATGATTTCTACTCAAGGTAAACTTGGTTTCTCAGCTGCAGAAGACGCTAAGAAGGATAAATACGAAAAACTTAAAGAAACGGTTAATGAAGAACTTAAGAAAGCATTCAGACCTGAATTCTTGAACCGTATTGATGATATTATTGTATTCTCACACTTGAGTAAGGAAGAAATCAGACAAATCGTTGACTTGATGATGAAAGACTTGTTCAAACGACTAGCAGAACGTGATTTATCAATCGAAGTTACAGATGAAGTAAAAGATTATCTTGCAAAAGACGGTTATAATGAAGCATATGGTGCAAGACCTTTGAGAAGATTGATTCAAAAGAAAATTGAAGATCAGCTTGCAGAAGAAATCTTGACGAATGCTTATCAACCGGGAGATACAATTCTTCTTAAGTTAGTAGATGACAAAATTGTATTTGAACGCAAAGAAGGCGCAAAAGCTGAAAAAGTAGTTCAAGAAGGTTAATCATCATAATATATTAAAACTCCCAAGAATACGATTATTCTTGGGAGTTTTTTATTAAAAAATTATTTCACTTTGACAAATATTATTTGATATTTGGGAAAGCGTAAATTTTTCCATCATCACTACGCCATCTCAAATAACCCGTTTTTGGAGTTTTGTCAATATCTACTACAGATACTAAAGCCCAATTTCCTCGAATTGCAGTCAGTCTTATTTGTTTTACATAACGTAATTTTGATACGTTTTGTGATAAATCTTCACTTTTAGAATGAAGGTTTTCAACATCTTCCGGCGCATCTTTCATTAGACGTAACCCGTATTTTCTACCATACATATTATAAAAACTCAACCATGGCATAAATTGAAAGCGGTCTTCTGTTTGCACCCAGCCACGAGAATTGTTCATGCGGTTATAAATAACTTCTACCCAACCATCATCTCCAATGTCAGAAACGTATAAGAATCCGAGTTTTTTTTCGTTAATTAATAGTGCAAATGTATTGTCCGGCATTGTTTCCGGATTGTAAGAAAAGTCCATTTTTTTTACAACTTTTGAATTTGCCTCAGGATGAGAATAAATTGTTATATTATCACCAATTTGAAACATGCCAATTGCATCTTTTGGAATAGTATCGACATAGAACGGCATGTTATCTGCAAAAACAGGCAACATAAAACACATACATACTATTAATATAAATTTTTTCATACAAAATCCTCTTTTTGATGATATTGTACCACTGAATTAGAATATGAGCTAGTTGTTTATTTAAATAGACCTGTTCTTGCGTTTGATATGTTAAAAGTCTTTGTCTGCTTAGTTATTGTCAGCTTAGTAAAACTGACCTACTTAGAAGACCTACTACTTAGAAGTAAATATCATAAGGGGCAAAAGAAAACAGGTCGGTTATATCCTTCCTGTTAAGATTTTACACTAGCCGAAATATAAATAGCAATTTAATTGTACACTAAAATTACGAAAATTACAAATAATATAGCAAACAATTTACAATTGCCTATTGATAATAGTTTTGAACATATGGTGTATAATTAAGTCATAGTCACAAAAATAGCAAATTTACCAAATATTAACTTATGTAACAAATATATATTAAATATATATCATTTTGTCAATTTTCTTTACAATAATGTTTTTATATATATGAGGCAAAAAATGAGTTACAAATTTGATTCAATCGTAAATAAACAAGAGGCAGATGCTCTAAAAGAAATGATATTCAGACGTGTTAGAGAACGTTCAAACAGTATGAATGAAGAGGTTCAGACTGAAGTCATGGATATGGCACGTGACTCTTTTGTTAGTTCTAATAACCCATTTTCTCAAATCGTTGAGAAAACTAATGTTCAACCGGAATCTAATCCAAAAGAATTAGTTCAGAAAGGTGTAGACAACGAAAATATAGGCTTTGCAATGCCACAAAAGCAACCAAAGGCTTTCAATCAGAGCCATTTGATTAATGAGCAGGTTGCAAATGCAGAAATTAAAAATAATATGCGAGAAGCAAGAGCCGGTTTATCCAATAATAAAAGCTTTATGGGTGCTTTGAATTTTTTAAATTCACAAGCTGCAATTTCTCTTATAAAAACTCGTTCCGATAAATTTGAGATGATTGTATAAGAAATTTCTACTTTTTTCCCCTTTACTTATATTGACACTCTTTGATTAATTTGTTAAAATTAGTACAGATGTAAAAGAAAATTTTGCTAAATTAATATAAGAAGAGAAAGGAATATTATGATGAAGAAGAACGGTTTCACTCTTGCAGAAGTATTGATTACCTTAGCTATTATTGGTGTAGTTGCTACATTAACACTTCCTGCTTTGATGACAAACACTCAAGAACAACAGTCAAGAACAGCATTGAAGAAGGGTATTAATACATTAACTGAAGCTGCTCAAATGAACCAAGCAATTGATGGTTTCGATTATGCTACATTCAGTACAACTTCTACAAATAATGATGATACGTTATCTTTATATGCATTGCTTTCAAAAAGAACAACTATGGATTATCAAACATCCGGTACAACATCAAGTGCTGCAAAATTGGTTAACAATGGCGCTAGCAACTATGTAGTATTCTTCAGGGATGGTGCTGCTTTAACATTCCCTAACACAGAAGCTGCTACAACCGGAACTACAGTTTCTAACCCAGCTGCTGATGGTTTGCCATACGGTATTAAAGCTGTTTATGATACAAACGGACAAAAAGGTCCTAACTTGATTTCTAACTGCTTAGGTACTGGTACTATGAAACCGGCTGCAGCACAGAATGATACAGCTGGTAACTGTGGTGATAAATCAAAACGTGTAATCAAAGACCAATTTGGTGTTAGATTAAGAGGTTCATTCGCAGTTCCTAACGGTGCAGCTTCAAGATGGGCTTTCGAAAACTAATAGTTTTTAATAGAATATTTGAAAAAACGAGGCAGATTTTTAGTCCGCCTCGTTTTTTTTTTGGGAGATTAAAAGTATGGTAACATTCAGTCTAAAACTACAAGCAATGCTTGTATAAAAAGACTATTAAAAATATGAAAAACAATAAATTAATGATAGTTGTACCTTGCTATAACGAAGAAGAAGTTTTGACATATACAATTAGCGAATTACAAATTCTTCTTGACATTATGACAGAAGATGGTTTAATATCCGGCGATAGCGGAGTTTGTTTTGTAAACGATGGAAGCAGCGACAAGACTCAAGAAATAATTGAAAACATTTGCCAAAGAGATGTTAGATTTTCTTGCGTTAAATTGGCAGGAAATTTTGGACACCAAAAAGCATTACTTGCCGGCATGTATTCTGTAAAAGCAGATATGATAGTTACAATTGATGCAGATTTACAAGATGATACCAATGCAATAATACAGATGGTAAAAAAATACAAAGAAGGTTATAATTTAAGGGAATTCAAATAGATTTAAGCAAACATGTTGTAACAATTGATACAAGAAAAATTGATTTAACATTCAGTGAGTTTGAAATTTTAAAAACGCTCGCAAAGTATCCGGAACGTGTATATTCACGTTCTGAATTAATCTCCATTATTCGAGGCGAAGCCGGATATGATATAACAGAAAGAGTTATTGATTTTCAGATAGTTAATTTAAGAAAGAAACTTGGAGATTACGGCTCCTGCATAGAAACGGTTCGTGGAATCGGATATAAATTGGAAGGTGGACAATGAAAAAACGTGACAAGATTTTAATATGGAATGTCCTACTAATCGCATTTATAATTATTTCACTGATTTTTCTTGCAAAAAACCAACTTGAACAATTTAACAAAGCTTATATTGATGAAGAAAAAGAAGAAATTACATCTTTAGCGAAACAAGTTAGTTGGGCTGTAAAACCAATACTCAAAAAGCATAATATTAAAGAATTAAATGAATACGCAACTTTATTTTTGCATAGCGATACTCGACTAACTGTATGGGATTCGGATGGTAATGTTATTTGTGATTCTATAAATGCTAATACGGATAATATTCCTAAAAACTATGTCGCAGAAGAAACTTTAATGGCCTCTCAGATGATATATCATTCAATGCCATTAAAAATTCAAAACGAAATTTATACGCTAACATTATCTACGACAACTAACCATATCAATAAAATTCTTGTCAAATCTAAAAAATACATTTTGATAAGTGTTATAGTCGGCACTTTTATTGTCTTTATTCTTGCTTGTTATATTTTTGGCATTTATAAATCATTTAACCGCCTTCAAAACAGTGCAATAAAGATATCTACAGGAGATTTAGACACTGACATATTTATTCCAAAAGGTGGAATGTTATATGAACTGGCCTTGGCTTTGAGCAAAATGTCTAATCGCTTAAAATCACAAATATTAGAAATGAGAAAACTCGAGGACTTCCGGAGCGAATTCATAGCAAATGTATCGCACGAAGTTAAAACACCACTAACAGGAATATTATCCGCAGTAGAACTATTGAACGAAGAATTTCCTGATAAAACACCTAAGACTGAAAAATGTTTAAATATTTTAGAAAAACAATCAAAAAGATTAAATTCTTTAGTTCAAGATATTTTAACATTATCAGAACTCGAAAAACCGCAAAAAATAAGCTTAACCAAAATCAATCCGGCAATTGCAATCAATAACAGCATTGCATTGTGCTCTATTGGTGACATAAAAATCAATCTAAAATTGAAAGATGTCTACATAAACGGCGATAGCGAATTGCTGGAACAAGCTATAACTAATATATTGACAAATGCAATCAAATATAGCCAATCAGAGGTTATTGATATAGAATTAACCACTATATCCGGTTTTGCGCAAATAATAATCCGAGATTACGGGATTGGTATTCCACAAGAACATCTGCCAAGATTGTTTGAACATTTCTACCGAGTTGATAAAGCAAGAAGCAGAAATCTTGGCGGCACCGGTTTAGGATTATCAATTGTTCAAAACATCGTAAAACTTCATAACGGAAAAATTACCGTTACTTCTGATAACGGATGCAAATTTGTTATTGAAATTCCTTTATATAAAGAAAGATAAAAATTACTTATCCCAATTTTGTGAACAACTCTTGATTGGAATATAACAAAATTTTGGTTCTAAAAAGCTGTAAATAAGTTTTATAATATTAAGCATAATAATCCAACCCCTTTTTATCTGTTGATTGCGTATTTTTATTTTTTAATCTTTGTGCCTGTGCTCTTATTGTTTTTGCTTGACTTGCAACCCTGTAATCTTGAGCAGAAGGGTCTGATGGTGCCATTGCTGATTCTATAACAGTATTAGCATTATTAATAGTTGATTGCGGATTCTTAGGATTTAAAGTCGGCATTTTTATTGACACATGACCGCCAATTGGAATACCTTCAGCATTCTTTTCAATAACAATTGTTCCTGCTAAAGCTCCTCCTGCACGTTTGTGAGCCGCTTCATGAGCATAAATCTGAGCATAATTCTTTCTAATAAGATTTTGACGTTGGCTTTTCAAAGACGAAACATTCAAGAAATTCATACTTCTATACATATCTCCTTGCTTCACGTGTTTTATTATACTCTTTTTTCTAAATATTGCAAGAGGGAGAGGAAAATAAGTTAAAAGTGGAAAATTATTTAAAACAACTTTCAATTCCTGAAAGCCGACCCAATATCTACGTACATTGAGCTTGTAATCTAGTGCTACGTCATTACGAGGAACGTTAGTGACGAAGTAATCCAGTAAAATTTTCTCACAATGGCGTGGCATTATGGTAATGTCTACGTGTGTAACTTCTACCTCACCCTAGCCCTCTCCTGTAACTAACGTGACATCTCTCCCGCTCAATGGATGTTGCGGGCGAGAATTAAGTTTTA
>URPS01000015.1 GCA_900549855.1 uncultured bacterium
CTTACATCAAGTTTGGTGGGGAAAATATAATCTAATTACATTTACCCCCATCTTACATTAAGTTTTAAGCCTCATTCTGGGGCTTTTTTTTATGCCTAAATTGCAACGTCTTTTTTACTATAAATATTAAGTTTTGTAAAACATTTCTAAAATACATAGTATTTTTGTAATAAATCTTAACAAAAAGCTTGAATAATATATACTTATGATATATTATAAGTATATAAGAAATGTTTGTTATGTGTTCGTAATTTCTTATAAAAGTGAAATCTTGCAAGGTGTTTCTCTTTATCATAAAACCTAACATCTACCCTACTTTAAAACACGGTACATACTATAAAAAGGTATATACCAAACGTTTAACCTTATCCCTCAATTTACCACTCAATTTACCACTCAATTTACCCCCCCCATTTAACCCAAGGAGCCTAACAGTATGAAAGAACAATTAATTAATATGAAAAGAACAACAAATCCTGCAAGAAATGGATTTATGTCATTCAATGATGATGAAATGAGTTTGTATTTAAGAAAAATCAATTCTATCCCTTCATTAACATGTGAAGAAGAGAAAGAAGTTGCATTAAGAGCAAAAAAAGGTGACAAGACTGCAAAAAAAGAATTAGTACAATCTAACTTGAAACTTGTTTTAACAATTGCAAGAAAAGCAATTCATGTATCTAAAATTCCTATGATTGATTTAATTCAAGAAGGTAATTTAGGTTTGATGGTTGCTGCAGAAAAATTCAATCCGGAATTAGGTTACAGATTTTCTACTTATGCAAGCTGGTGGATAAAACAAGCTATGTTCAAAGCAATTTCTGAACAATCTTATTGTATGAAAATTCCTGTATACATTCAAGAAACATTGTCAAAATTCTCTAAAGTAAAAAGAGAAATGGAAAGAGCATATAATTGCCAAGTTACA
Source organism: uncultured bacterium (assembly GCA_900549855.1). Lineage (GTDB taxonomy): Bacteria > Cyanobacteriota > Vampirovibrionia > Gastranaerophilales > Gastranaerophilaceae > CAG-196. Next base: position 929 of record URPS01000015.1, read on the forward strand.
AATAAAGATGTTGCAGAAAAAATGAATATTGAACCTGAAAAAATTGACACATTTTTATCTGCATATTCAACAACTGTATCAATAGAAGGAAGTTTTGACGCTAAAAACGGAAGCGAACTAAATGTTGCTGATGTTTTAGAAGATAAAAATACACAAGTTGAAGATAATATTGAATATGAAGAACTTAAAAAAGAAATTTCCAATGTAGTATCTACATTAAAAGACCGTGAACAAACTGTTATTAAAATGAGATTTGGTTTAGAAAACTGCGTTAAGACTACATTAGAAGATATTGGCAAAATGTATGGTGTCACAAAAGAATGTATCAGACAAACTGAAATGAGAGCTTTAAACAAACTAAAAGCTAATTGTACATTAACTTGCTATGCTGATTAATTACTAGCTTGCCAAAATTCGCCTTCATAATACTTTACAAAATAGCAAATTATTGATAATAAATTTGTTTATTAATATAATAGATATGGAGTGTGAAGGTGAATTATGGTAAAAGTCTTAAACATTGGTTCTGCCGGTTTTAAACAGAATTCTTACGGTAATATACAAAGAATTGGTACACAAAATGGTAGAGTCGTCTATAGAGTCATTGATTCTGATGGAACTGAAACGGGAAAATTGAGTGTTCCACAGGAAGAAACTGATAAGTTTGAATCAGCTTACAAAGATGTAATGGACGCAGCGCCAAAAATTCAAAAGTTCGTTATGGAGAATTCTTCTGATGAAGATATAAAAAAGCGCAGAAATAAATCAAGATTGATTGTTGGAGCCGGGGGCTTGTTGGGGGCTGCACTACCAATCGCTTTAATAAAAAATTTATCAACCACCAAAAGAGTTCTTTCTACTGTAGGTGGTATTATTGCCGGAATTTCTGCCGGCTTTGCTGCTTCTTTAGCCGCAACTACACCTCCGGGAACTTATAAATTTGCAAAAGCAACCAGAACATTTGCTAAGTTGGATATTCAACCGATTGAAGAAGATAAATAGGGTCGATTTAACTAACTAAACAAAAACCCACCCGCATCTGTAAGGCTCAGCATAGCTGCGCCAACAGCTGCGACCTCCCTAACTAGGGCGGTTATTCCTTCACTTGTTAGAGAAGAGATAGATATTTCTAAAACTTATTTCTTTCAGCAAAAAAAAGATGACGCAATATGCGTCATCTTTTTGGTAAATCGAATTTGTCGAATATCCTATTTGCTTTCTACAACAGCTTGAGCTGCAGCAAGTTTCGCTTGAGGAATTCTGAATGGAGAACAAGAAACGTAGTTCAAACCAATTCTGTGGCAGAATTTCACTGAATCAGGGTCGCCACCGTGTTCTCCACAAACACCGCCAACAAGTCTTGAATTAACAGAATGTCCTAACTTCATAGACATTTCAATCAATTGTCCAACACCTTTTTGGTCAAGTGTTGCAAATGGGTTTGCAGAAAGAATTTTTTGTTCTACATATCTGTTCAAGAATTTACCTTCCGCATCATCTCTTGAGTAACCGAATGTCATTTGAGTAAGGTCATTTGTACCAAAAGAGAAGAACTCTGCATATTCAGCGATTTCATCTGCCGTAAGTGCTGCACGAGGAATTTCAATCATAGTACCAAATTTATATTCAACCTTAATGCCTTTTTCTAACATAACGATTTCAGCTACTTTTTCAAGAATTTCTTTTGCCACTTTTAATTCGTTTACGTGACCGATAAGAGGAATCATAACCCAAGGTTTAACATCAATACCTTCTTTTTTAACATCACAAGCTGCTTCAAAAATTGCTCTTACTTGCATTTCATTAATTTCAGGATAAGTTAAACCAAGTCTGCAACCTCTTAAGCCCATCATTGGGTTAGATTCAGAAAGTCCTTCTACAATATGTAAAAGTTCTTCTTTTTCAGTAGCATCTTGATTAAGAGCTTTTAAAGTAGCAACTTCTTTGATTAATTCTTCTTTAGAAGGTAAGAATTCGTGAAGAGGTGGATCAAGAAGTCTTACTGTCATTGGCTTATCACCAATAGCTTTAAACATAGAATAGAAATCAGAATATTGCATTGGCAATAATTTGTCCAAAGCTTCTCTACGAGCTTCCGGAGTACCTGCAATAATCATCTTTTGAACCCAAGGAAGTCTATCAGGATCCATAAACATGTGTTCTGTTCTACATAGACCTACACCTTCAGCACCAAATTTCAATGCATTTTCAATATCTTTTGGAGTATCAGCATTAGCTTCTACGTGGATTTCTCTAATTTCGTCAACCCAGTTAAAGAATGTATTCCAGTTGTCGTCAATTTTAGCATCTACTAATTTTACAGCGCCTGCCATAACAATACCTTTTCCGCCATCAAGAGAAATAATTTCATCTTTATGGTATACAGTGCCATCTGCACCGGTTAAAGTTTCTTTTGCAAGATCAATTTTCATATCTTCACAACCAGAAACACAAGGTTTACCCATACCTTTCGCAACAACAGCTGCGTGAGATGTAGCGCCGCCTCTAAGTGTTAAAACACCTTGAGCAACTGCCATGCCGTGAATATCATCTGGACAAGTTTCTACACGAACTAAGATAACTTTTTCACCTGCTTCGCCTCTTTGAGCTGCTTCTTCAGTATCAAATACAATCTTACCAACAGCTGCACCAGGAGATGCGTTTACACCGTGAGCAATCTTTGTTGCTTCTTCCATTGCTTTTGCATCAAAACAAGGAAGCAAGATTTGGTTAACTGAATATGGGTCAACCAATTGAATAGCACGTTCTTTTGTAATGATACCTTCTTTACACATATCAACTGCAATTTTAACAGCAGCAGCGGCAGTTCTCTTACCGTTACGTGTTTGAAGAATGTATAATTTACCTTTTTCGATTGTGAATTCCATATCTTGAACATCTTTGTAACCAAGTTCAAGTTTTTTAGCAATATCAACATATTGTTTGTACAAGTCAGGCATTTCTGTTTCAAGTTCAGCAATAGGTTTTGGAGTTCTGATACCTGCAACAACGTCTTCACCTTGAGCGTTTGTCAAATATTCACCGTAGAATTTGTTTTCACCGGTTGCAGGGTTACGAGTGAATGAAACACCTGTAGCACAATCATCACCCATATTACCGAATACCATAGTCTGAACGTTTACTGCAGTACCGAAGTTGTGATCAATCTTGTTCATATTTCTGTAAGCTACTGCACGTGGAATGTTCCAAGAACGGAATACTGCTTCAATAGCTTCTTGAAGTTGAACATAAGGATCTTGTGGAAAATCCTTGCCTGTAACTTCTTTGATAACATTTTTATAAACAGGGATAAGAGATTTCCAACCTTCTGCAGAAATTTCTGTATCAGATTTAACACCTTCTCTTTCCTTAACTTTTTCAACTTCTGACTCAAAATATTTTTGTCTATCCATTTCCCAAGCAACAGAACCGAACATAGTTAAAAATCTTCTGTATGAATCGTAGCAGAATCTAGGGTTATTTGTTAATTTAATCATAGCTTCTACTGTTTCATCATTTAAGCCTAAGTTTAATATAGTTTCCATCATGCCGGGCATTGAAACTCTTGCACCGGAACGAACAGATACAAGAAGTGGATTATGAATGTCACCAAATTTTTTACCGGTTTGACCTTCAACATCCTTTAAAGCTGCTTTAACTTCATCCATCAAACCTTCCGGCATTTTATTACCATTGTTAATATAATCCATACAAGTTTCAGTTGTAATAGTTAATCCAGGAGGTACAGGTAAACCTAAATTTGTCATTTCTGCAAGGTTAGCACCTTTACCGCCTAAAAGATTACGCATATCAGCGTTTCCTTCACGGAATAGCCATACTCTTTTTTGAGTCATCTATTTCTCCTTTTCATATATCTAGTAATACGCTCTATATAAAAATCTATTATAGTAAATAAATTTTAACATGAAGTAAACAGTATGTATATAAAATGTGTGTTAACATTTGTAACAATGATTTTTAAGCAAGGCAATTTTTAGAGAGAATTTGTTTTTATAATTAGTGTAGAAGTAAAAATTGGAGGTTTTATAGTATGGCAGGAATTAATCCAACAGACACAGGTGTTCAACAACCGGCATTTAGAGGTATTAAAAATACTTTAAATAAATTGGGAAAAAACAAAAAAATGACAGCTCAAATGGAACAAATAGCAGGTTTAACTTGTGCAAATCAGGTTAAAGATCCTGCGGTATTAAAAGAAATCGTTTTAAAAGAAAGTACATTAGGTCACAATGATTTTGTAAAAGGTTTGTTATCAAGCGAAGCAGCTAAGAATCTTTATAAAAAGTAATTGAATTGATTCGGTGGGGAAAGCGTTTGCGTCCCCACCAAATTTTTATATTTTTTTGATGTAAAATAACCATATGGCTTTGATTGAAATAAAAAATATTGTAAAAACATATTTTACAGAAGATGAGAGTTTCAATGCACTAAATGGCGTTTCTTTTTCTGTTGAAAAAGGTGAATTTGTCGCAATTATGGGAACTTCCGGTTCAGGAAAATCGACTTGCATGAACACTCTGGGAACTTTAGATAGACCAACGAGCGGAAGTTATCATCTTGACGGAGTTGATGTTTTTTCATTAAATCAAGAAGAATTATCTGATATAAGAAACAACAAAATTGGCTTTGTTTTTCAAGGATTTAACCTAATTTCAAGAACTTCTGCTTTAGAAAATGTTGAGCTTCCTATGATTTATAAAGGAATTCCGGAAGAGGAAAGACATAAAAGAGCGAAAGAAGCACTGGAAATTGTTGGGTTAAAAAATCGTGAAAGCCACATGCCAAACCAAATGTCAGGCGGTCAACAGCAAAGAGTTGCAATCGCAAGAGCTTTAGTAAACGATGCTCCGTTGATTTTAGCCGATGAACCAACCGGAAATCTTGATACAAAAACCAGCATAGAGGTAATGGAGTTTTTTGTTCGTTTAAACAAAGGTTTTAACGGTAAAGAAGGCAAAACTATTGTTCTCGTAACTCACGAGCCTGATATTGCAGAATATTGTTCAAGAATAATCAGATTTAAAGATGGAAACATTGTTTCTGATTTGCCAAAAGACGAATGGATGAAAATTAGAAATCGAGAAACATAAAATATAACACAAAAAAACGACTTCTTATTTTCAAAGAAGTCGTTTTTTACAATTTTGATTTTCTAACCAAATGCCAGAGTCATACCTCCAAGTTTGTAACCAGCTTGCGTAGGACCATCTTGATAATCTCCAATACCAATATTAGTATTTACACCAACAAGACTTCCATTATCAAAAGGATTGCCTCCACCATAATTGGCTGGTTCAACGTATCCGGTTCTTTCGACAGGGGCTGCTTTACTGCCTCCTTCAATACGAGGTGCAGATGTAACTCCTAAAAATGGTAATTTGTTAATTGCATCTAATCCTGCCATAGTAATGTCCTCTATAACTGTACATATATAATAACGTTTCTAAATTTAAAAAATTGCATAATATATAAAAATCTTTACAAATATTAACAATAATACTATAATCACTTTATGAAAACGATTGGAATAATTGCACTTTCTGGTGTTATAGATAAAGAAAAATTAAATTTCGCCATTAATAATTTAAAAAGCCTTGGCTACAATGTAAAATTATCAAAAAACATTTTTGATACAAACAGATATTTGGCAGGCAATGATAATAATAAAATTAAAGAATTAGAAGAATTCTTCTCTAATCCGGAAATTGATATAATTATGACTGCTCGAGGCGGTTACGGTGCAATTCGTTTGATTGATAAAATTAACTATAATCTCCTAAAAAATCATCCTAAAATATTTACAGGTTTTTCTGATGTTACAGCACTTTTGCTAATGATATACAAGAAAACCGGCATGGTGACTTATCATGGGCTAATGGCCACTCCGGATTTTGGATTTGATTGTGAGATTGACGAATTCTCGTTTCAAAATTTTCAAGCTGCCATAAATGGCGAAGAACTAAATTTTGAAGGAAATAAAATTTACAGAGATGGGACGGCTGAAGGTATAATTTGGGGCGGCAATCTTGCAACATTAGTATCACTTTGCGGAACTAATTTTATTCCGAACGAGGATTTTATATTTTTTGCAGAAGATTTGAATGAGCCGGTCTATAAAATAGATAAAATGTTTACACAACTCTTTAACATTAAAGAATTCAAAAAATATTGCAAAGGGATAGTGTTAGGTGATTTTCTTGATTGTGGTAACGAAAAATGGCTTGAAGAATTCTTCGTTGAATTTTCTGAAATTCATCAAATACCAATAGTTGGCGGACTTAAAATCACACATAATAGAAAAAAAATAACAATTCCAATAGGCAAAAATTCCATTTTAAGCGGAGCAAATTTAAAAATTCTAAAATAAAAACCGTACCTCTGCCTATCGAAACACAGTCAAATTGATTTTGCCTATAAAACCTACTTCTTAAAAGTACAACACCCGCAAGGATTACCTTAGTGCTGCTATGTTTCCATCCTGACACGGTTCGATATCTTACGCCATCATATTTTAAGCTATCAACAATCCTATAAACATAGGCAATTTTTCTGTACCCCTCACAGCAGGCTCTGCACCTCGCATAAGCGTTCGAGTCAAGAGATCCGCTAAGTCCCCGTGGAGTACGGCTCTATTAATTTAGCATAAAAGAAATGGAAATACAAGTTAAGGGTGTGCATTTAAAAACTCGGCAATAAATATTATTGGCTTTATAATTTACTTTCAAGTTTAGTGACAGGATTGCTTCGTACCCGCTCGCAAAGACGAAAAGAGCGTTTACTAGTTTATAAGTGTTTAATAAAAAGAGATGCACGGTGAAGAATTCACCGTGCATCTTCTTGTTTAAACGAATTTATTATTTATACAAAGGTGCAAGTTTCTTTTCCTGTTGAGGAATTGTACCTTCTGTAATTGACTGATAAACTCTGTAATCAATTTCAGGGAAGCAGTTATCAATACTTTCGATTTCTGAAAGTTTTGCTTCGTCGATATTACCAGCCTCTATCATATCAGCTATCAAGCTAAATCTGTCAACGTGTTCATTGAATCTATCAGTTGCATAATCTTTTGCTTGCCATGTTGTAATCAAGAATGGCCAATCTGAACTTTGTAGTAACAAGTTTTCTCTAGCCAACTGGTTCAATGCTCTTAGCATAAGCTTATCTTCCGGTAATTCTGAGTGAGCATCAACAATTGCGTTGATACGTTTTTCACAAGAATGAATAATTGGCCACATCCATTCTGTTAAGTGGTTCATCCATACATAGAAGTGACCACCTTGTCCCCATGAACTTTCAGGAATTTGGATTGCTTCTTTTGGAGGATATTTTGTTATGTATTCGCCGGCAGTAAGAATTTCAACTTCCGGTAAATAGTCATGGAATTTTTTAATAACTTGTTTAATGAATTCCACACCTTCAAACCACCAGTGACCGAATAATTCTGTATCAAATGATACCATTACCAAACCTTCTTTGCCGTTGTGTGCAAGTTTGTAATCGTTTAACAAGTGATAAATTAATGTTGTATAATGGTCAGAATTTTCATTAATCTTATTCATTGCAAGAACAGGATCATATAACATTTTGTCACCCAAATCTGTAGTAGGTGAAGTTATTCTCCAATAGTGCATGCCTGACTTGTCATCTTTTTTGTGGAATTCTCTGAAACATCCGTCCCCTGGATATCCGTCAGCAGCAGACCAAACTTGATATCCTGCTCTATCATTACGTCCCATTACTGCAACTTGTGCATCCGGTAACCAATAAGCAGAATATGTATCATAACCCGTAGCAGGTCTTTCCGGAAGCGGAATATATTCGATGTTTCCGTACATACCGATTACACGTCTGTTACCGATAGAATTTCCACCTTCAATTACGTGTGATTCAGTAAAGAAATAATGAATGTCATTGTTTTGAAGTGTAACTTCAATTGCAGGTCGCCAATGTTTTTTGCCATCTTTTCCCACATATTCGTAACCTTGACGGTAAGCACATTCCGGTAACCAAGCGCCCATTGCTTTTTTACCAAACAATCTTTTTGTAGTATCTTGACCAATCTTGAATTGAGCGTTCAAGTTACTGTCAGTTGCAAGAAGTGGTGAAAAACCATGTGTTGCACCGGATGTAGTAATTTCAATACAACCTAAATCTTGGTACTTTTTGAAATATTTAATCAAGTTTTTTTCATATTTATTTACAAAATCATCTCTCAATTTGTTCCACAAATCGAAATAGTATTTTGCAAGATATTTTAAATGTTGAGAGTGCGCAACTTTCGGATCAGGATATCTGTCCAAATCCTTAGATACAGCAGCAATTCTAGAATCTATGTATTCAACAAATCCATTCTGTAAATGCTCATCATTTAACTGCTCAGCAAGAATTGGTGTAATACCTACTGTTAACTTAGCTTTTATACCTTCTTCATATAATTCTGCTATAGCATTAAGTAGAGGTACATAAGTTTCTGCCATACATTCGTAAAGGTTTTCTTCACCGAATGGCCACATACCTGCTTTTCTATAATATGGCAGGTGGCTGTGCAACATAAATACGAATTGTCCTACTGACATTTTTGCCTCCGATCATTATCTCGTGTTTGAATATATATTTTTACATTATTATTTATAACATAATCTTACAAAAAAATTAACTCTTTAGTATTAATTCAGCAGAATAATGTTACAATTGTTTACTATCTTTTAGCTATCTTTCAAAGCCTGAAACCCTGAAAACTACTTATATATGGATTATATAAAGATTAATCTTTTTTTTATCTTTGTAACATTAGCCTATCGAAAATATAAAATTATTATTTTTAGAACATGTTGCACAAAAATCTGATTCGGCTGTTATACTTTTAGAAAAATCTTTAAAAGAGCTTCCGCAGCGCCCTCTATAATCATTTGCAAGAAAAGGACAAGCGTAAATGCCGTTTTCGCAAAGGATTCTACCATACATACAATCTGTTTTTTGAGAGGTTTTAGAAAAGTTTTCATCACAAAAATCAGGGTATGAAACGGAAATTTGGACATCAGTGTTAGTTATTTCATTGTCTTTAAAAATTTGAATAAAATTATCAAAGATTTCTTGTTTATTTAATTTGTAATAATTTTGAATTGATAAAACAGAATTAAAATTATATCGGCATAAAGTTTTTAAAGCAAATATTATTTGTCTGTAATTCCCTCTATATTTTACTTTATCACTCTCCAATTCATCAAAATGCGCAAGAGATAATTTGAAAAATATTTGGTTAGTTCCTTCGTCTTCAACTTTTTTTAGAAAACGAATTTTCTTTTCGTTTAAATAACTGCCATTTGTACAAATGCAGACGTTACATCTTTTTAGGCATAATCTTAATATTGCATTAAAATCCGGATGTGTCATGGGTTCTGCACCTGTTAAATATATGCAATACAAGTTTTCGTTTTTTGTATCATTTAAAGCATCTTTAATCTTATCTAAAGATATGAAATCTTTTATTTTTTTGAATGCTGGGAATTCTATATAGCATTTTGCGCATTTTTGATTGCAAACTTTAGAAGTTAGTTCTACAAATAAATTATTCAACTCTTTTAATTTATAAACCGGTGCTGTGTAAATGTTATTACTCATAAATCCTCCTTTAAACTCGACCAGAACATGTTATTCCAGTCAAGATTAAAAAAAAATTATCGTCCTAGCTAATAATAAATTGGTATGTTGGAGGATAAAAATAGGAGGGTATTTTTGTACTATGCTCGTTTAACAAGCAAACTATACGTTCTCTAAAATTCTTCTCCATGGAAATCTGTGCCGCCGGTTTTGATTAGTTGCGGGTATTTGTTTGCAATTTTTATTACATCTTTTGATGAATGGAATTTTACAATTTTTCTAAATCTCGGATATGGGTAATATACTTCAATTCCGTCCAAACCAACTTTCATAAGATTTTTGACTAAATTTTCCAAACTGATTGCCCAATAGCATGCCGGATGTGCCAGTACTGCAATTCCTCCTGCTTGATGTATTGCATCTATTAATTTAGGAACATTTCTTTTTGAAAATAATCTTATCAAATCACCTTCTGTTTCAGCCTTGTTTTTTGCTAAAAATGAAATAAGAGCCGGATGATTTATATCTATATTATAGGCAAGAAGGTGTATGAAAACATATCCGAACCAGCAATCAAATTCTGCTCCCGTAACTAGAATATCATCTTGAAATTTCTTATGACCTTCAACCGTATTGTGGTCTGTAATTGCGATTAATTCATAACCCTTAGCTTTCGCATTTTTAATAACGCTCTCAAAATCAGCTTTGCCGTCTGAAAAATTTGTGTGGATATGCAAATTAATCTTGCCGGATAAAAAATCTTCTTCTTTTAAATCTTTTATATTTCTCATAACTTTATCTTTATACTAAAATAATTTTATTATAAAAATATTCAATACAGAAATAAGATTTTTAAATTCACAAATTGGAGATTTAGGATGGCTAAAAAGACACAAACCCCGCTAGGTATTTTTATGGAGTCAATCGGATTATATTTTTCGAATTTTGATAAATTCTTAAAATACATGACATTTCCTGTTCTCGGGCAAATTGGAGGTTTACTCTTAGTCTTTTTAATAACGTATTTTTATACCCAAAATATACCGCCTTTGATAGACAAATTTGAAGCATTAAACAATTTTAACGTTCTTGTAGCTCTGTCTATTCTTATAACACTTCCGGGAATTGCAATTTTTATGAAATCATTCTGGGAATATCTTGTTGCATATGGTGCGGTGAATTCAATGTATACAAATATGAAAAAATCCGGTAGAGTATACGATTTTGAAGCACATACTGAATTAATCAAAAGAAGAGCTCTGCCATTTGTCGGAATTTGGTTTTTATTTGGACTATTTTCTGCAATTGCATTTATTCCACTATTTTGGGTTATTTGCGGAATCTTAGTTATATATTTTGTTCTAACGTTTCAAGTCTTTACTTTTGAACCGGATTTATCACCGATAAAATGTGTTAAAAAAAGTTCCGAACTCATAAAAGGGCATTTTGCATCAACTTTTCTACTTATGGCACTAGTTGGTGCGCTTACATATATTTTCGTTCCACAGCTTTGTATAAAAATATTTGATATTGCAGGAATTAATGAATTTCTTACCAAAGTTATCATACCATTTATTCCACCTATACCAAATATGGAATTGGAACAATATGGCTTAAAATCTCCTACCGAATTTGATATTGCATTGTTTACAATAAAAGTTTTTATCGCTCAGATTTTAATTCAATACACACTTCCACTACGTGCTATTCTTTGGTCAGAATGGTACGAAGAACTTAGTCACAATATTGCTATAACTGATGCGAAACCAACTAAAAAGAAAAGAACTGCTAAAAAACGTCCGAGTGAAAGATTGATGGAAGAATCTCATAAAAAATACGGCAAGAAGAAATTAGACAGCAATATTCTTAAAAGAGCAGCAGAAAAGGATGATGATTAATTTCTTTTATATACAGTGAAAATTAATCCTTCACCGATTTGACATTCTTTTTTGTAATTCTTTGAGATATAATCGAAAATTCCGGTAGCGTAGTCGACACCAAAATATCTGTAATAATAAATAGATGTGTCGTAGTTGCTTATTACGATATACTTTGGTTTTGTTATTTCAAACCTTTTGAGAATTATATCTTCCCCGAAAGTTTCTATATACAATGGTATTAGAGAGTAAAATTTATTATCAGATTTTCGTCCACTTAAAACATTAACTGATAAACCTTCCGGATATACCAGTATTTCGTCTTCAGTTTTAGTATTTATTTTAATATATTCAATAAGCATGTTTAAAGATTTGCCGTTAAAAGGTGTTGTGTAAATGATTTCACTACCGGAACCTAACGGTATATTTTTAGATATTAGTTCTTGTATGTTTTTAATCCCGATTGATATACTAAACATTAATATTGCAATCATCATGGATTTTTTGATTTTTTCAGGCACTAAAAATATTAGTGACAATATCGCAAATGGAATGAAATAGATACCGTAAGATTTTATTGTTAGAGCAAAAAATATTTTCATAGAGATTAAAAGCGAAGCTAATACAAACAATAGTTCTTCTTTTTGCATGTTGTGTCTTTTATAAACAAACAAAACTAATATTAAAGGGAATGAAAATATAAAAATCTCAGGTGATGATACAAAATAACAATACACAAAAATCACCGGTAAAAGCCATTTATTATTTTTTGTAAAATACAGCAAAACGACTGCTCCTGTTAATTTCAACAGATTAATCAAGTAAATAGGAATAAGTTCTGCTCTAAAAATTAGTCCGGTAACTGAATAAAACCAATATAAAGTTTTAGTCGCACTCATCGTTAATATAAGTTGGGCAGATATTATTAAATCAGTAACACTAACTCCCTCTATAAATAAAGGTAAATACGAAATTATAATTGGAGTTGCAAAAGCCAGTAAATTCTTCCACCAATCTTTTTTACCTGCGACATAAATCAAAATTGGCAACAGCAAAACAAATTCGTATTTAGAACATATGGCAAAAGAATACATCATATACGAAATTGGATAATTCTGCTTCATTCCGAAATAAATTGATGCCAATACAAATAATAAACCGTAAAGCATGCCATATGAATAAGGGAAAAAGCAATTAAATACGTTTGGTGACAAAACAGAAACGCAAATAAATGACAACACAATTGCCAATCCATAATTTTTGCTTAACATTTTTTGTCCGATGAAATAAATTAAATTGCAAATCCCTAATGTTGAGATTAAGCCTGCCATATACAACACAACAAGTTTTGTTCCAAAAACTTTAAATAGGGTTGCATTAAATAAATATGCAAAAGGTGCATAAATGTTAAAAATATTTTTATATAATACTTGTCCTTTTACAATTTGACTAGGTATATAAAATTCTCTAAAAGAATCAAATATAACATCCCCAAATCGCCCGTATCCAACAATGAAAACTAGTAATACTACTACATTTATTAACAAAATCTGCCAATTATTTTTAAAAAACTCTCTCTTCATAATGCTTTTATCTTAACAAAGCTTTACACAATAGGCAATTTTGTAACAAAAAATAACTTTATATAAGTGTGTAGTAGTAGAAGGTTTTTTAATAAGATGTCAGTTAATCCTTATACCTTGAATAACTTGTACAGTCAGGGAATATTAGATTATGCTCCGTATGAACTCTGTAATAGCGGTATAAATGTTTCATCTATGAACGGCATTTCTAATCCTTATTTAAACACAGCTATGCAGGGGACACAATTTCAGAACTACGGACAAACTCCGGATAGTTTCTGCGCAAGTGGAAAAATCGGTACTGTACAACCGAATCCGGAAATGAGTTCTGCAAGAGGTTCTTTCGGCTTTGGCAATGATAGTATAGGAATAAATTCACAAGCTGGAAGTAATGCTTATGGTTTGCAAGGGATAGGCGCACAATCACAAGCTGGAAGTAATGCCTATGGTTTACAAGGAATCGGTATGCAGAGCCCTTCTGAACAGGCGGCTTGGGGTGGTTTTGGCGATACCTCTCAAGGGATTAAAGATGGTATTTCGAAAGTATCCGGATTTACACAAAGCATACCTAGTCCTATAAAAGGGCTTGCAGCTGCCGGCATGATGATTGGTGCTTTAGCATTAGCACTAAAAACAAAGAAGAAACCTCAGGTAAAGCCCAAAACGAATTTTTTCAGTAACTTGAATCCAGTAAATTGGTTTAGAAAAACAAAAACAACAAAGATTTAAAAAATAACCTTATTAAAATACCTTATTAATTAACCAAAAATTTTATCACACGCCCAACTTGGGCGTTTTTTTTGTGCTACGCACGTAGATACAACAGTCGGCTGCTAGGTAACAACTACAAATTTGTATTAAAAACTACCGGCTTCGCCTCGAAGTGTACCTACAAGTTATGCGTATTCCCTCTCCTCGGGGGAGGTACAGATTTTTCTAAAACTTAATTCTCGCCCGCAACATCCATTGAGCGGGAGAGATGTCACGTTAGTGACAGAGAGGGAATTATTTGTTAACGAACGTTAGTGAGTTTAGAAATTCGGGTGGGGGCTGATTAAAAAAACTTGAAAAATTCCTCTACCCAATGGAGAGGGCATGCATTAGGGCTTATTCGTAAGAAATTTAAAACACAATAAAAAAGGATGACATACTGTCATCCTCAAAATTATTACGAGAGAAAGAGAGATTATGATAATTTATTCTAGGAAAAAGCTCCTAAAATAAATTGGTTTAACAATTTAATAAACGGTCAATTTCATAGATTTTCAATACCAGAGATTCCATTTGCTCCTTGAACCATAAAGCAAACATCTTAATTTCATCTCTAAAACTATAACATCCGGGCCACATTGCATACATAGTGCATACTCCTTTCTGTTTTTACTCTGTCTTTAACCTACATTTTGTATAACGGCATTTTTTGAAAAAACTTTAGGATTTTTGTTTAAATATTTACAATTCGTTACAAAAAAGGCTCAAGTTCACTAATTGACGACATAAAAATATGTTAATGAAAAATTAATAATTCAAATATTGATTAAGATTTTTGTTTGAATTAACATAAAAATGTTAAGAGAAAGTTACTACAAAGTAAGAAGGAGTAAAACTTATGGTAAAAGTAGCAATTAACGGATTCGGTAGAATCGGACGTAACACATTAAGAGCAGCTATCAGAGAAGGAATCTTCAATGAAATCGATTATGTTGCAATCAATGACCCAGGTCTTAAACCTGAAGATGCTGCACGTATTTTTAAATATGACTCTGTAATGGGTAGATTTGATGGTACTGTAGAAGCTTACGAAGAAGGTATCATCGTAAACGGTAAGAAAATTAAATTCTTCGCAGAAAAAGATCCTGCACAATTACCTTGGAAAGATCTTGGTGTAGAAGTTGTTGTTGAATCAACTGGTTTCTTCACAGATGCAGAAAAAGCTAAGGCTCACATCGCAGCTGGTGCTAAGAAAGTTATCATTTCTGCTCCTGCAACTAACGAAGACAAAACTATCGTTTTAGGTGTTAACGATCACGAATATGATCCTGCAAAACACAACGTAATTTCTATGGCATCTTGTACAACAAACTGCTTAGCTCCTGTAGCTAAAGTTATCGATGAAAAATTCGGTATCGTTAAAGGTTTGATGACAACTGTTCACTCATATACAGGTGACCAAAGAATCTTAGACGCTGGACACAAAGATCCTCGTAGAGCTAGAGCTGGTGCTTTAAACATCGTTCCTACTAAGACTGGTGCAGCAAAAGCTGTTGCTCTAGTATTACCTCAATTAAAAGGTAAATTGGACGGTTTCGCTATGAGAGTTCCTACTCCAGACGTTTCATTAGTAGACGTTGTATTTGAAGTTTCTAAAAACGTAACTGTAGAAGAAGTTAACGCAGCTCTTAAAGAAGGTGCTGACGGACACGTTCTTTGCTACACAGAAGAACCATTAGTATCTTCTGACTACGTTGGTACTTCACAATCTTCAACTGTTGACGCTTTATTAACAAGAGTTATGGGCGGCAACCAAGTTAAGATTATTTCTTGGTACGATAACGAAATGGGTTATTCAACTCGTTTAGCTGAAACTACTAAGATGGTTGCTTCTAAATTATAATTTTTAGATAAAAGCTAGTTTGAATAAGTCGGTTCTTCATGAACCGGCTTATTTTTTTGTTAAATTTTCTATTTATATTTTTCTGTCATTGCGAGCGTTTCTCATGTAGTGTAACATACAAGCTAGTAAGTGTAATGTAAAACGAAGCAATTCAGTCGTAAAGTTGGTAGGATGACATTAAGTAAAAAAAACAATCAAATGCTAAAATAATGGATTGCCACGAAAATTCTCGAAGTTTTAATTATAACTACAAGCTCAAAATCACAATTTTCTCGCAAAGACGGCAAACTGGTATGTAAAACTACAGACTGTTTTAAAACAACTTTCCACTTTCCATTTTCAACTTATGAAAGCCGATCCAAATGACAACAAGTGTTAAAACAATAGATTACCATGTCACTGACGTTCCTTACAATGATGCGGCACTATGATAGACGGGAATAACAACATAGTCTGTAGCTCAGACGTTGTCTGACAAATACTTTCTACACTTGTGTTTCTGCTAATTTTTCCAGTTTTAATTTTTGGTCATATTCAATAAGCAAGTTAATAAGCTCATCCAAATCACCATCAATAACTGTCCAGACATTAAGGTTGTGATTAATACGGTGGTCTGTTAAACGACCTTGAGGAAAGTTATAAGTTCTAATACGTTCGCTTCTGTCACCTGTACCAACTTGTGAACGTCTTAAGTCTGTAATTTCTTGCATTTGCTTTTGAACTTCCATATCGTAAAGTTTTGCTTTCAAAATTTGCAAAGCTCTTTCTTTGTTTTGCAATTGCGAACGTTCCTCTGTACAGAAAATCATAATACCTGTTGGTTTGTGGAATACACGTGCAGCTGTTTCAACTTTGTTAACGTTTTGACCACCTGCGCCACCAGAACGAGCTGTTGTGATTTCAACATCATTCATGTTAAGTTCAACTTCAACATCATCAACTTCCGGCATAACAGCAACTGTTGCTGTAGAAGTATGAACACGTCCTTGAGATTCTGTTGCAGGAACTCTTTGAACTCTGTGCACCCCTGATTCGTATTTAAGTTTAGAATAAATACTATCACCTTTCATTGAAATAATAACTTCGCTCACACCACCTGCTTCGCAGTCAGTTTTACTTAAAATCTGAGTTTGCCATCCCATTTTATCAGCATATCTCATGTACATTCTCATCAAGTCGCCGGCAAAAATGTTAGCTTCGTCACCACCTGCGCCACCACGGATTTCTAACATAATATCTTTATCATCCATCGGGTCACGAGGTAATAGAAGAATTTTCATTCTTTCTTCGTACTCAGGAATTTTCTTTTCATTTTCTTCCATTTCTGCTTTCAAGAATTGTTTCATTTCTTCATCTTTTTCTTCAAAAATCATTTGCTTAGCTTCGGCTATAGCATCCGTAGCTTTTTTCCACGCATAATATAATTCAACAGTTTCTTCCATTGATTTTCTTTGTTTAGATAAATCTCTAAACTTGTTATAATCAGCAATTACATTAGGGTCAGATAGTGTTTCACCTAGTTCTACATACTTTTTCTCTATCTGAACAATTTTATCTAACATGTCTTTCATAATTATTTACCTCTTTAGAATTCAGTATAATTCAAACAAGATTCTATGTCTATTTACACATATCACTTCTGAAACATTCTTTTATTTCATACTTATGAATGAAAAATTGTTACAAACTTGATAAAATTATTAAGATGTATTAAAATACCATTAAATAATTTGAGTAGAGGGAATTTGTTGATATGAAAAAAGCTTTAATGATAGTATCTGTACTTATTGTTGCAGTTATTTCAACGGCTTGTATAAATAATATGGCAGTTCAAGAACTTAATAATAAAGCTGCCGAATATATGCAAAAAGGTGATTATGAGTCCGCTATGAACAGACTTCAAGCTAGTTTAGACTTGGATTCAACTATGTATGAAACATATTATAATCTTGGAATTGCGGCTATAAATGCTCAAAAATATGATAAGGCAATCGAAGCTTTAGAAGGCGGCATAAAAGTTAAAGCAGATTTTGCAGATTTCTATTATTCCTTGGGAATTGCACAAAACAGTTTTGCTGACGAGATTTTAGACCATGATAGCGATGAAGTTTCTGACGCTGAACGTAATGCAGAAATAAATAAAGCTGATGATGCGCAAAAAGAGATTTCAGCAGAAGATAAAGCTAAAGTAGAAGAGTTGAAGAAACAAGCTTTAGATAATCTTAAAAAATACTATTCTATGAATCCTGATGCAAAAGACAAAGAAGCGGTAGAAAGTTTGATTGCAGAAATCAACTCTTATTTTACCAATGACGCTCAAAAGGTTGCAGAATAATGTTTGAATCCCCATCACAAATTTTGTGCACCATATGTGGTGTAAACATATATTATTATGGAATAATAATGGCAGTCGCTATATCCATCGGGGTTTTAGTTTCAGATTGGATTGGTTCGCAATATTTTGGTTTAAAAAAAGAAACCATTGTAGACTTAGCGCCCTACTTGATTATATTCGGTATTCTTGGTGCTCGAATTTACTATTGTGCATTGAATTATGACTTTTATTTGAGATTTCCGACAGAGATTATTGCAATAAGACATGGCGGAATATCAATCCATGGCGCAATAATCGGCGGAGCTTTCGGCTTATGGCTTTTTGCAAGACGTCATAAACTGAATATTAAAAAGCTTTTTGATACAGTAGCCGTAGGACTTCCACTAGCGCAAGCAATTGGAAGATGGGGAAATTTCTTTAATTCAGAAGCTTTTGGAGCTCCAACCAATTTGCCTTGGAAGTTGTATATTGCACCTCAATATAGACCAATACCTTATCAGAATGATTTATTTTTCCATCCTACGTTCTTGTACGAGAGTATTTTGGATGTTGTAATCTTTGTGATTTTGTTTTTGATGGCAAAAAATAATAAAATAAAAAAAGATGGGAATTTAGTTTTATTATATTTGGTATTATATTCAATTGTGAGAATTATTGTAGAGTCGTTCAGAATTGATAGCGTAAAATATGTTCTTGGTCAGCCGGTTGCAATATTTGTATCCGTAGGTATAATAATTTTATCAATAATTTTGTTTTTTATAAACAATAGACAAAGGAGTTAAGATGAAAAAGATTTTATCAATATTGGCAGTATCATCTATGATGTTATCTTCTGTTGCTTTTGCAGTACCTGAACCTCAAAAGATTGCAGTAGTTGATATTCAAAAAGTTGTATCAGCATCTGCACAAGTAAAAGCTCTCAAGGCTTCTCAAGAAGCTAAAAACAAAGAGTTAGCAGCTTTTATTAAGAAAGCACAAGAAGATGTTAACAAGCAAACAGATATTAACAAAAAGAAATCTTTGGCAGAATCTTACGAAAAACAGCTTAAAACAAAAAGAGAAGCTAATATAAAAGATTACACAACAAAATTAAAAGCTGCAGATGCTAATATAACGGCTCAAATTGGCAAAAAGGCAACGGAATTAGGTTACACTATGGTTATACCAAAATCTACCGTAATTTGGGGTGGAGATGATATCACAGAAACAGTTTTAAAAGGTATTAAATAATAAATGAAAGCAGTTCTTTTTTACGGACCACAAGATATAAGATATGAAGAAACAAGAATTAAGCCTTTGGAAAAAGGAGAAATTCTCGTTAAAATAAAAGCCGCTTTGACTTGCGGTACAGATGTAAAAACTTTTAGAAGAGGTCATCCTGTTTTAATCAAAAATATTCCATCCGGTTTTGGTCATGAATTTTCCGGAGTTGTGGAAAAAGTTGCCGATGATGTTAAAAATGTTAAAGTCGGTGATAGAGTTGTTTGTGCAAATTCAGCACCTTGCGGAGATTGTTTCTACTGCAAGCGTGGCGAATATAATCTTTGCGAAAACTTGGATTTATTAAATGGTGCTTACGCTGAATATATCGTAGTTCCGGAAAGAATTGTAAGAAAAAATACACTTCTTTTACCGCCAAGCTTGCCATTTGAAAAAGCTGCATTTTCTGAACCATTAGCAAATGTTGTACATGGAGTGGAAAGAACAAATATTCAAGCAGGACAAACTGTTGGTATTATAGGTATTGGACCTATCGGTTTGATGTTTGCAAGACTATGTAAACTTAAAGGTGCAAGAGTAATTGTTGCAGGTAGAAATCCAATAAAGCTGAAACTTGCAGAAGAATTTGCTCATGCTGATGAAATTGTAGATTTGAAAAAGTATTCTAATCCGGAAGTTATATTCAGAGATTTTTCTGATGAAAAACGTGGTCTGGATGTTGCTATAGAATGTGTTGGTATGCCGGAGATTTGGGAACTTGTGTTCTCCTGCGTTCGCCCTGGTGGTACAGTACATTTCTTTGGCGGATGTAAATCCGGTTCAAAAGTTACATTTGATACTACAAAAATGCACTATGGCGACATTCGACTTATGAGCGTGTTCCATCATACACCTAAATATTTTAGGCAGGCTCTTGATTTGATTTCAACCGGAGATGTTGAAGTCGAAAAACTTATAACAGCAGAATTACCGCTTGATAAGGTTCAATACGCAATGGAACAACATATTGCGGGTAATGCTATTAAGTTCTTAATAAGACCTTAAGAATAAATTTTAACTATATATAAAAAAGTCCGTCATTTTTTATAAAAAAGTGATGGACTTTTGTTCTTGTATTTACTTTACCCCCTTGCCTTCTAAATCCCTTTAATGTATTATTGAAAAGCAGTAAACAGTATTTATAAAGGGGATATTATGAGCGGACACTCAAAATGGTCAACGATTAAACATAAAAAAGCTAAAACAGATTCATTAAGAGCAGCAGAATTCCAAAAATTTTCCAGAGAATTGATTGTTGCATCAAAACTTGGCGGACCGGATCCTGCAGGTAACTTTAGACTTAGAACAGCGATTGAAAAAGCTAAAGCAGCAGGGCTTCCTAATGACAACATTAAAAGAGCCATTGAAAAAGGTGCCGGTGCCGGTAATAGTGAAAACTATGATGAAATGACCTATGAAGGATACGCAGCAGGTGGTGTTGCAGTTGTTATCGAAGCAATGACAGATAACAAAAATAGAACAGCCGGTGATATCAGAAGTTATTTTACAAAATTCAACGGAAACTTGGGTGAAACAGGTTGTGTAGGTTGGATGTTTGATAAAAAAGGCTGCATTACGTTCAATAAAGACGATGTAGATTACGAAAAGCTTTTTGAAGCAGCAATAAACCTTGATGCTGAAGATATCGTAGAAGAAGATGATGAATACAAGGTTTATACATCTTTTGAGAATCTTCAAACAATTACAGAAGGTTTGGAAAAGGAAGGTTTCAATTCTACAACAGCAGAGTTTACTCGTGTTCCGCAAAACACAATTGAAGTCACTGATGAGAAAACAGCAATCAACATTATGCGTTTGTTAGGTAAATTAGAAGAACACGATGATGTTCAGAATGTTTACGCTAACTTTGATATTGATGATGATTTGATGGCAAAAATTGAAGAGCAAATTTAATAATGGGGAAGCATAACAATTGTGATTAAGGTTATGCAGTGTGATTAGTACATATAGGTAGGAGGAAATCAACTATGATGAACATGATGAATATGATGAAACAAGCACAAAATATTCAAAAAAGATTGAAAGAAACTCAAGATGAACTTAATAAAATGGATATTTCAGGCGAAGCAGCAAATGGTGCTGTAAAAGTTATATGCGACGGTAAAGGTTTATTCAAATCAATCAAACTTTCTCCAGAAGCTATTAATCCGGAAAACCCTTCTTCAGTTTCTGATGATACAATTGAAATGTTAGAAGATATTATTACAGCTGCAATTAACCAAACTTCTGGTAAAGCAATCAAGGTTATGGAAGAAAAAATGAAAGCTGTAACCGGTGGAATCAGCATTCCAGGGTTGTTTTAATTTAATTAATAAAATATCGTTATTAAGTCGTTAAGTTCTATTAAAGAACCTAACGACTTAACTACTTATCGACTTAAGGACTTAAACAATGATTTATCCAAAATCCATAGCAACATTAATAGAACAATTTCAGAAATTTCCATCCGTTGGACCAAAATCAGCACAACGTATGGCTTTTCAAGTCCTAAAAATGCCGTTGAGTGAAGTTGAAAAGTTTGCAAATGCGATATTAGAGGCTAAAAAAAGTTCTAAAACTTGCGATATTTGTTTTAATATATCTACTCAAAGCCCTTGTGAAATATGCTCATCTACAAATAGAAACAGGTCTGTAATTTGTGTCGTAGCTGAAACTAAAGACCTTATTGCAATTGAAAAAACGAATGAATACAGGGGATTGTATCACGTATTACAAGGTCTAATTTCTCCTATGGATGGAATTGGAGCAGAGGATATAAGGATAAAAGAACTACTTTCAAGACTTACTAATGAAGAAGTTCAAGAAGTTATACTTGCGTTATCCCCTTCTGTTGAAGGTGAAGCGACTAGCCTATATTTAACAAAATTGATTAAACCTTTTGGCATAAAGATATCAAGGATTGCGTTTGGCTTACCGGTTGGTGCCGATTTAGAGTACGCAGACGAAGTTACTCTAGCACGAGCAATCGAAGGTCGAAGAGAATTATAAAAAATATGCGGTGCATACAATACACACCGCATATTTTTTTATTGTTTAGCATAAGCTTTTATTCCTAAATATTGGGCACTATCACCAAGCTCCTCTTCAATTCTTAGTAACTGGTTATATTTTGCCATACGATCTGTCCTTGAAAGAGAACCTGTTTTTATTAACCCACTATTTGTTGCGACAGCTAAGTCTGCAATAAAACTGTCTTCTGTTTCTCCTGAACGATGAGAAATAACTGCAGTGTAACCGTTTTCCCTTGCCATAAGTATAGCGTTCATTGTTTCTGTAAGCGTTCCGATTTGATTAGGCTTGATTAGAATAGAATTAGCAACTCTTTTTTCTAAACCTTCTTTGAGCCTGCAAGTATTTGTAACAAATAAATCGTCACCAACTAACTGACATTTATTCCCAAGTTTTTCTGTTAAATTTTGCCAACCGAGCCAGTCATCTTGTGCTAAACCATCTTCTATAGAAATTATCGGATAATCCCTTACCAATTCTGCTAAGTATTCGACCATTTCTTCAGAAGTTAGTTTTTTATTTTCTCCTTTTAAAAAGTACTTACTTAATGAACAAACTCCTCCAGAGCATTCGCCTTCTTCATATAATTCAGAAGCCGCTACATCTAGACAAAGCTTAATATTATTAGTGTTATATCCCGCTTTTTCGATTGCAGAAATAATAACCTCTATGGCTTCACGTGTAGAATCAATATTTGGCGCAAAACCGCCTTCATCACCAACTGTAGTCGATAAGCCTTTTTCATTCAAAATTATTTTTAGGGTATGAAATATTTCTGAGCCGGCTCTAAGAGCTTCACTATAGCAAGACATTCCGACCGGAGTTATCATAAATTCTTGAAAATCCAGTTTGTTATTCGCATGCGCCCCACCATTTAGAATATTCATCATTGGTGTTGGTAAGACTCTTGAATTAATTCCGCCTAAATATCGATAAAGTGGAATCTCTAAAGAATTGGCAGCTGCTCTTGCACAAGCTAAAGATACGGCAAGAATTGCATTTGCACCCAGTGTTGATTTGTTAAAACTACCATCCATTTCCATCATCAAACTATCTATAAGATGCTGGTCAAAAACCTCTTCACCGAGTAGGTTTGGAGTAATTACAGAATTGACGTTATCAACGGCTCTTAGTACACCTTTGCCTAAATATTCTGTTTTAATATTATCTCTAAGCTCTTTCGCTTCATAACTTCCTGTAGAAGCTCCTGATGGGACAGACGCTCGTCCAAAAGCTCCATCTATAAGTTTAACATCAACTTCAACAGTTGGATTGCCTCTGGAATCTAATATTTGTCTAGCTTTAATGTCTTCAATTTCACACATAATACTCTCCTTCTCTAAAAAGAGTATTGAAAAGTGATAAAAAAAGATATTCTACAGCTAGGTAGTTTGTAGGGAGGTTATAAAAGTAACCGAATGAAGTGTCTACGTGCGGAGCTTCTACCTCACCCCTGCCCTGTCTTGGATTATTCGGGAGAGCATAACATTCCAATAACAACAAATCCTAACGGATTTTAATTGTTATTTTCATGTTATTTGCTCTTACGGGCTAGCTCGCTTACGCTCGACGTCGCCCTACCGAAAATCCGCTAGTCCCCACCCTTCCCTCTCTGTCACTAACGTGACATCTCTCCCGCTCAATAGATGTTGCGGGCGAGAATTAAGTTTAAAAAGAGTCTGTACCTCCCCCGAGGAGAGGGAATGCGCCAAGCCGGTAGTCTTACTTTGAGGCGGAGCAGGTAGTTATTATATAAATTGGTAGTTTTCACCAAGCAGCCGACAATATGTTCTTTTCTTTTTGCTTGATTTTTTATAAAATTAATCTTGTAGTATCACCAATGAGGCGGAGCAGGTAGTTGCGATATAATCTTGTAGTTTCCACCAAGTAGCTGACTGTTGTGTCTACGTGCGTAGCACTTTTTAGTAAAGAAAAAGTAAGTTTTGCCTTTTTAGAATAAATCATTATAATATAGATATGAAGAAGATAATAATTTGTTTAATGGTATTGAGCTTTGCACTACCGTCACAGGCTTTTTTCTGGAAGAAAAAAGATCCGCAGCTGGAGAAGGAATTACAGGGTAAAGGTTATGCAGGGGCTTTGCCTAATTTGGGCGATAAGATAGAGAAATCAAAGACTAAGGTTACAACACCTATTTTTGAATCACAAGAGGGATTTAACAATCCTGCGGATTTAAAACCTGTACCGAAGGATAATCCGGCGTTTATTAATATTATTCAGAAAAAGGATAAAACATCACAATATGTGAATGATGCAAATGAAATTATTCCTATGTTGGAAAAACTTGCGGATTGTATAGATGATAATGAAAGCTTGCAGCTATTTATAACAAAGGCAAACCTTTTAACTTTGAATATTGATAATCTGGCACAAAAATACGACGGGAAACCTGAAAGCTATTTTGAATCATTCAGGAAATTACAAGAAGTTAACAGATATGTGAAATCTATTTCTACTTTAAGACGTGAAGCTGTGACTTATCAAAGATATCTTGCTTATTCTTCTAGCGGCTCGGTTTATAACCCAGAAAATATCCAACAACAACTCCAATATTTGTTGGAAGAAATCAATTCAGCAATTTTGTTGTTAAGAGAAGAAACGTAATGGTAATTCTGTTTTAAGGATTAGATTGTCCTATAAGCTCCTCTTGTCACCCACATTCATAAGTGACTTTTGCTTTTTTCTACCTCACCCTTACCCTCTCCTGCTAGGAGAGGGTAAGCGCCATACTTGAATAAATTTCTACGCATCTTCGCATCTGAGCCTCTAATCATCTTTTTATAGCACACTTGTGGTAGAATTGTTTTATGATTAAGGATGTATGCGCAGTAATATCACAGAATAAAAACGCTTTGATGCTGATATCAGTTACGTTTTATATACTTGCTTTGTTTTCGGTTTTAAGTGGACATTCTTTTGCTTTTTCGACTTTTGTTACTGTTGTTTTAACAATCTTACTTGTGACAAATCTTTTCAGGCTCAAGCATGTGTTAATTTGGGCGGTTATATTTTATTTGGGAATTGCAAATACGCAATTCAGGCTAAAAATTACAGATGAATTGCTGAATATTGCACCGGTTAATTCAACTATTTCCGGTCAAATTCTCTCTATTCCGCAATCAAAGAGGGCAGATAAGCAAAGCTTTTTCTTTAAGGTCAACCAGATTGAGTATGACGATATGATTAAGACTTTTGATGATGAGAAAGTTTTGGTTAGTATTAGTGCGGATGAAAAGTTAAAAATATATGATTACTATAAAATAACTGGGCGACTGGCAGTTCCGTTTAAGGCTGGTAATCCGTCACAATTTGATTATGGAAATTACTTACGGAATTTTGATGTTTATTCTGTATTTTATGGGAAACAGGGGGTTAAACCTCAGAAATTGAATATTGAATTAACACGTAAAGAAAAATGTTTACAGTGGATAAATGATTATAGAGAAAAGATTATTTCTATACATTCCAATTACTTAGCCAGCCCTAATTTAGAAATATTGGGTGGTATTGTGTTTGGAGATGATGCAGTTTCACCACCGGAAAATATTAAACAGTCTTTTATTAATTCCGGTCTTTTGCATATTCTTGCAGCTTCCGGCATGAATGTTGCATTTATATTTTCATTTTTCTTTTTCTTCCTAAAACTTTTGCGAGTAAACTATAAAGTCAATATTTCAATTGGCATTGTTATGATACTTATTTATTCTCTAATGACCGGACTCGGCGCTTCTGTAATTAGAGCTACTTTTATGTTAGTGTTTGTACTTCTTGGAAAATTGATTGATAGGGATGCACATAGCATTTCTTTGTTGGCATTTGTTGCATTTTTAATGCTTTTATACAATCCGATGTATATAAATGATGTCGGCTTTCAACTTTCTTTTGTTGTAACTTTTGGCTTACTTGTTATGACACCGCATTTAATGAAATTCAAAAACAGATTTCTTGATTATATAGTGGGGACAGTAAGTATACCAATCATTGCACAATTGTGGGTAATTCCTATTCAAGTATTCTATTTTAACAATATAAGTTTGTATTCTGTATTTGCAAATATTATGAGCGTTCCAATACTTTCTGTTATAAGTTTTGGCGGTTTTATCAGTTCACTTATAGCACCAATTACACCTCAAATCATATGCAGAATTTTTGATTTTGTATTGAATCCGCTAATATCAATTTTGGTTAATATCTCTGACTTTTGGGGTAATCTTCCGCACTCTACTCTTCAGACAAGCCATCCGAGCATATTGCAAATTATGTTGTATTATTCAATTTTATTAACACTTACAGCTTTGGCGAATAAAGATGTTAGAGAAAAATATGGTCGAATTCTTAAAATAATTTTACCATCATTATTTGTTGTTTTGGCATTAACTTTTATTTCTTTCCCTAATAAAAACCTTGAAATTACGGCATTTGATGTCGGGAATGCGGATTCTTTCTTTATAAAAACTCCAGATAATAAATATTTGATTATTGATACGGCAAAAGCCGGATATAATGGTGGAAAATCGGTTGCTGAAATACTGATTTTGAAATATTTGCTTGATAGAGGAATTAAAGAAATTGACACAATTATTGTAACCCATTTTGACAATGACCACTGCGGCGGCGCTGTTGATTTGATGAATGGAATTAAGGTTGATAAAATTTATGTAAATGATTTGGTACATAAATCGAAGCAAGCCAAAGAAATTTATAAAACTACGCAAGAACAAAATGTTAAACTGATTTTAGCCCAAGACAATCAAGAGGTTATGAATAAAGATGGGCTAGTTATTAAAAACTACATGCCAAAATCTCAAGGTGTTGATGATAATGAGAATTCTATTCAAACTTTACTTACTTACAAAAGTTTCAGTATGCTTTTTACCGGTGATGCTGGGATTGATACATTGGAAGGAATTAAATGTAATATTCCAAGGCCAATTACTGTATTAAAGGTTGGACACCATGGTGCAAATGGAGTCATAAATAAACATTTAGTAAAAGATTTGAGTCCAAAGATTTCATTAATTTCAGTTGGAGAAAATAAATTTGGACATCCGACCATTTATACGTTGGAAGTTTTGAAAGATACACGAATTTTAAGAACAGATGTGCATAATTCCATAAAATTTGTTATTAATGCAAAAGGATACAAAATATTTACATTTGATTCCAAGGCTAAAAAATATATCCGATATAATGATTGAAAAATTTAAACTAGTATATCTTTGTGATAAACTATTCTTATGAGCGGGAATTATGTACCATTATATAGAAAATATCGTCCGCAAACGCTGGATAAGCTTGTAGGTCAAGAGCATATCAAAAAGACCTTAACAAGCGCTATAGAGCTTGGTAAAATTGCACATGCGTTTCTTTTCACAGGTCCACGTGGAACAGGAAAAACATCTACCGCAAGAATTCTTGCAAAATCTTTGAATTGCAAAAATGGTCCAACTATTCATCCTTGTGGTGAATGTGAAAGCTGCCGTGATATTACGAATTCTGTTCCTATTGACGTAATTGAAATTGATGCTGCAAGTAATAGAAAAGTTGAAGATACGCAAAGCATTTTAGAAAAAATACAGTATGTTCCTGTTAATGGCAGATATAAAATCTATATTATAGATGAAGTTCACATGCTTACAAACCACGCTTTTAATGCTTTACTTAAAACGTTAGAAGAACCACCGGAAAATGTTATTTTTATTCTTGCGACAACAGAAGTTCACAAAGTTTTGGACACCATTAAGAGTCGTTGTCAAAGATTTGATTTCAGAAGAATTACGACAGAAGATATAGTTAAACATTTGAGATATATATCTGATGAAGAAAAAATTAATATTTCTGATGATGCTTTGTTTACAATAGCAAAGAATTCTGCCGGCGGTATGAGAGATAGTATTTCACTTCTTGACCAATTGAGTTTGCTTGGCGTTTCAAAACAAGTAACATCAGAAGATGTTAATGCTGTATTGGGTAGAATTTCTTTTGATATTTTACATAAATTATCTGATAAAATCATTGCATCATCACCAAACGAAGCAATTGAGATACTAAACGATATTTATAATTCCGGTAATGAGCCGTTGCAAATTTTGACAAACCTTTCTGAATACTTCAAGAACTTGTTAATTGTAAAAAATTGCAGAAAAGAGTTGTTATCAGAATTAACTGGCTTGAATGAGCCTCAAATTGAAGAAATTTCTAAGCAAAAAGATAAGTTGGAAACTCAACAAATCGTATTTTTGCTAGAAAGAATTACGTATTACATAAAAGAGGTTAAACTTGCATCTAATCAACATTTGTGGCTAGAAGTTGGGATGATTGATTTAGCAAATATGACTGAGAATTCAACTCTTTTAGATTTACAAAATCGAGTTAAAGCTCTTGAAAGCGGTTCTGTTTCTGTAATTCCACAAAGACCACAAATTATACAAGCTGCGCCTCAACAAGTCGTACAACAACAAAGACCTGAACCTGCACAACCAGTAACAAGGCCGGCTCCGGTACCGCCGGTAGAGCATGTTGCACAAAAAACTGCTGCACAAGAACCGCCACAAGAATTTACGCCACCTCCTGTTAATAGAAAACCGGATGGTAATGATATCACAAGCTTGTGGGAAGCTTTATTGATGAATATCAAGAGTCCTGCAACAAAAGCACTTTTGCATTTGGCAACACCGGTAAAAATTGCTCCTGATGAAGTTATTATTACATTTAAGAATGATAAATTAGTTTCTCAAATAAATGACACAAATAAGAAACAAATGTTAACAGATGCCGCCAATATAATGTTTAATAATGACGTTAAAGTTATAATAAGACTTCCAATGGCTGGTGATAGTGAAATAACAGCTTCTCAAAAAAAAAACTTAACGATTAATTTACCGACTCCGCCAAAACCGGTACAAGAAACACCTAAGGTGGCACCACAAAAGATACAAGAGTCTAAAATGGTTGAAAATAAACCTTCGTCTTCCGTAAATAATAATATTCAACCGGTTGTTACAGAAGAAAGTTCTGATGCTCAAGAAAAAGAAATTAAGCGAAACGAAACAGACCAAGAAAAAATGATTCTGGACTTGTTTGACGGCAAGTATATAGAATAATAGCGTTATTTCTGCAAGCGTCTTACAAAACTCTTTAGAATTCAACCTTTCTTCTTACATCAATTATTTTTTGATTATCTTTATACTCAATAAAAATATCTTTTTCTGCTGTATTAATTTTCATATATTCTATTTCATTTGCGGATTTAAGTAAACAATTAATTATTATAAATCCTTTATTTTTTAATTCTGCAGATTCGGCATAACGTTCCGGCTCTAGTGTTTTAAGATTTCTAAAAAGCGTTTTGAATTGTTTCCCGTTATCAAAAATTTCTGTTATACTGCTTATAGAAAAGTCTTCTTCTATCTGGAACATAATATATTTATTATTAATATTTTCATCAAAAATAATTATATTGGTTTTTATATAACCATCATCTTTAATAGTACGTTCCAGCTTAGAAATAATATTTCCTGTAGCTTTATCTCTTTCTATTATTTTAGAAACTATTTCTTCATTGTCTTTTGCCGGATAATATTCTCTGATAAAATCTGAACCGTATTCTTTTATACAATTTAAAGTTTTATCCACATTAAAGATACGTTCGCCATTTATATTAACAATTTTAAAAGAATATGGCATATCAAGTTTTTGGGGTAAAAGTTGCTGTAGATTTTGTACTCGGTTCAAAATCGTCGCAGCATCTTTATCAAATTTTGGTTTAACTAGAATTTGGCTATAGCTATAATCTGTCAAAGTTGTTACACTCGTAAGATTAGTTTTTAAACTTAGAGGATTTGACAAATCTTCTTCTAGACTTTCCTGATTTTCTTTATAATACATACACTACTGACCTTTTTAATTTTTCCTAAATAACACACTAATATTTATACTAAAACCTATTTTTAAAAATTTTTCTAATAAAAATTATTTTTTTCTATTATTGTTCAAATAATTTTTTACATTATTGGAAAGCGAAATATTTTGGAGCATCATATTGTATTTTTTCAAATCACCAATATTTGTTGATTCTTCCAATAAATCACGTCTTGTTCCGAGCTGCATTTTTTCCGGCTCTTTATTTGATTCATTTTTAGCATCAATCTTTCTTATAACAGAATCTATATCTGTAGAAGTAGATATTCCATACTTTGCAGCAAATTGTTTTACGGAAGCTCCAGAAGTCATACGATAAAGCCAGTTGATAGAATATTTATCATTTTCAGACAAAGTTGCAACTCCATATTGGTGTGGAGTATACATAATATCCTCTTTGTATGGACTATGATTTAAACCAAGCGCATGACCGACTTCATGTAAAATCGTGTGATAAACTTCTATGTCACTATCGTATTTTTGGTGAATTCTACCATCTGTAAGTCCAATAGAAACTTCTGCACCATAAAGTCTGCCTTGTGGATCCCAACTGAAATAACAATGACCGAGAGCCTGCCTGTCAACACGCTTCCAATCTACATTAATATTAGATTCTAACAAAACACTGGTTATACGGAATCTTAATTTTCCACCGGTAGCAGCAGACCACATAGAAAAAGCATCCATTACCATTTTTCTATATTTTGCGTCTTCTCCGGGTTTTGAATAAAATTTCATAGGGGCAATATAAACGGTCAAATTATTAACCGGCCACCTCATAATATTCCCGTTTTTTATACTTCCATTGAGATATGTTTTGCGCTGCATAGCTATATAATAGCATACTTTTTAGATTTTGAGAATGACGATTAGAATTCATTATTTTGAATTATTTTGTAACAATTTGTTACACAATTCAAGAAAAAGTGTAAAATATACAAATTTTTTGTTTTTTATAGTAATATATAAAAGTTAGTAAAAATTATTAATTGATGCGAATAGCATCTTTGGAAAAGGAGGCACATGAATTGACAATTGTATCATCTTCACTTGACGAGCTAGAAAAACAAAACTTGGACAGAGTAAACTTAGGACAACACGTTCTTGCAGAATTTTTTGAATGTGATCCAAATATATTAAATAGTAATGATAAAGTAGAAAAGTACATGATAGAAGCTGCTCTTGAGTGCGGTGCGACAATCGTTCAAAAGTGCTTTCATATGTTTAATCCATATGGTGTTAGCGGTGTGGTAATTATTTCAGAAAGCCACTTAGCAATTCATACTTGGCCGGAATTAGGCTATGCCGCAGTTGATTTGTTTACTTGCGGAACAAAATGTGACCCTAAAGTTGCTTATGAATTCTTGAAAAAGAAATTCAACTCTCAAAAAGCTTCTTTTACTGAATTAAAAAGAGGTATTATTGATAGAGAAACTTTAAAATTGGCTGAACAACCATTTGAGATTGCTGAACAATTTGAAGAATAATAATTTATATAAAAAACAAAGAGGCTTGCTCCAGCAAGCCTCTTTGTTTTTGCAAAATGCAACTTTTCTTTACATTATGGCAATTTCATGAAATTTATTGTTTTATATATAATGTATGGTTATGAAAGTTGGTAATATTCAAAGCATATTTTTTAAGGGTAAAACTGACACTAAAAATGATGTTCAATCTAGTGTCACTTACCCGCAAATTCGTGAGTTATCCGGTATAACTCCGGATTTTGGAGTGAAATTACCGCAACAATACACGAAATTACCAACTGTAGAATTAGATAACGGGTTAAAGATACACCAATACAAACTTGCTAACGGATATAGAGTATCAGTTGTACCAATGGAAAATTCTCCAGCGGTTGTAAAAAGTTACGTTAATGTAGGTTCCATGAACGAAACCGGCGATATAAAAGGAATTAGCCATTTTTTGGAGCACATGGCTTTTAATGGCACAAATGGTGAAAACGGGCATGAGAAACTAGAAGTTGGTGATTCCTTCAAAAAGATTGATGAACTTGGTGGTTGGGCAAATGCAAGCACAAATTATGCAATAACTGATTATGTGAATTCGACTCCACAACTTGGAGATAATGATTTAGAGAAACAAATCAAGATTATTGCTGCTATGGGAGAAGACTTAAAGCTATCTGATGATATGATTGCAAAAGAGAAACATCCGGTTTGCTCTGAAATAAATATGATACTTGATGACCCACAAACAATTGCGATGGATCAGACCGTTAGAACGTTATTTAATATCAAAAATCCTGCAGATGAGCTTGTAGGTGGCAGCGTCAAGCATATCAAAAATTTAACAAGAAAAGATGTAGTCGATTACTACAACAAGTATTATACGCCTGATAATATGAATATCGTTGTAACCGGTGATGTTAATCCGGAAGAAGTTATAAAGCTTGTTTCAAAGAATTTTACATCTAACAAAAAGCCACAGGGCGGTAAGTTTGTCGAAAAATTAAGCCCTATAAAAAAAACAATAAGAAAAGATTTTATTAATGATAAAGCAAAATCTACAGAAATAATCCTTGGGTTTGCCGGCCCTAGAAGCAATAATGCAAGGGAAAAAGTTATCTTTGATGTTGCAAAGGCTTATTTGATGTCATATTCTGTAGGATTAAGACAAAATTTGAAGCAATATAATACGCATCCATACATTGATAGCGAAAAAATCAGCACAAATTTATACGAACCAAACATGGCTTATATTGCTTGCAACACAGCTGATAACAATTCCGAAAAAGTTTTACGCACAATTTTTGATACAATTTCTTCAGCTAAAGAACCTGATACAGAAGTTTTGAACGAAATTAAACAACGAATATTAAAAGCCAAAGAAAATACAATGGAATTTTCATCTGACGTTAATAACATAGTGGGCAACGCAGTTCTGAACCAAAGTTTAGACTACATTTCAAATTATAATAACATATTAGCAAGTATTACACCTGAAGATGTTCAAGATGGTGTAAAAAAATACTTTGACCTAAATAAGACAGCTATAACTCTTGTACATCCTCAACAAGCAAATGAGCCGTCTTTTAAAGGAAAAACAAAACGCAAACCTATAAATACAAATAATATTAAAGAATACAAATTAGATAATAATTACGATTTAGGATTATGCAAAACCAAAAATAATAATATTCAGTACAAATTGAATTTACAATTAAATAAACCATACAATAAAAAAGCCGGTGTTGTTGAAGTTTTTGGCATGATGCTTGGAATGGGAACCGCAAACAAAGATGAAAACGAGTTCAGCAGATTCAAAGAAAAGAATAATTTAAGTATTAACGGCAGCGTTACACCGACAAGTTTAGTTTTAACTTCTAACGCCGGATATGAAGGCAGACAATTGGCTTATGAGAACCTAAAACAACTTCTTTATGCGCCAAGACTTACGGAAGAAAATCTCAATAAAGCAAAAGAGAAAATTAGAGATTTTATCACAAGAAAACAAGATAGTGCATATGGATTGTATTTGAATGCTGATGCGAAAAATAACCCATATGAATTTTCTGATACAGAAGTCCTGAATAATTTAGACAATATAACTATTGCTGATATACAAGAATGTCAACAATACTTTTTAGATAACTCTAGAGGTGTGATTACTGCAAATATTCCGGCAGAGCATCCGGAAATAGAAACAGAAGTTATAAAGTTTTCCGAGGAACTAAATACAGTTAAACCAAATAATATTGAAATAGCAAAAGTTTATAATCCAAACAGTAAGCCTATTGTTTTGAGTAAAGCAAACAACAATTCACAAGCTGATATAATGATGGTTCACAAGTTTAAACGTGAAGACTCAATTAAGGATTCCGTTTTAGGGGAACTTACAAATTCTATTCTAACAAATTCCAGCATTGGTTTATTTAATGTCTTAAGAGAAAAAGAACATTTAGCATACTCTGTTTACTCAAATATAGAAAAAAACGGTGATTTAGGCGAAATTTCTTGTAATATATTAACTACGACAGATAATAAAGATATTGGTGAAATTTCTTATGAGAATGTTCAAAAATCAATTGATGGCTTTAAAAATCAGATTAACGAATTAAAGTCAGGCAAGTTTACTGAACAAGATTTAGAAAATGCAAAATTGAGTTTAAAAGCTAATCTGCTCCAAATGGAAGGAACAGAAGCAAAATTGAATACACTTGATTTAGGTTTGAATTCTAAATATGGAATAACTTATTCTAATCAACTTTATGATGAAATTGATAAAATTACAAAAGAAGATGTTTTGAATTATGCGGAAAAAATATTCAAAAATCCGCCAATATACTCAATTGTAGCAAGCAAAGATACTTTGGAAAATAATCAAGACTATTTAGACAAAATTAAAGAGGCATAGTCGTTATAACTATACCTCTATCTTACATCTTTACAAACTATCTTAAAGATTCAATCAAATCTTCAATAACTTTTTGTTGAGCAGAAATTTCCGCAATTCTTGCATTTGTTTGTTCAACGAGTTCTTTTGGAGCATTTGCTACAAATTTCTCATTCTTCATTCTGCCTTCAAGAGAATTCTTTTCGTTTGTTAACTTGTCCAATTTTTTCTCTTGGCGTTTGATTTCTGCTTCTAAGTCAATTAAATCTGCAAGCGGAACAATTAATTTTGAAGCAGATACAACAGCAGTTGCAGATTTTGGAGGAACCAGAGCATCCATTTGGGCATAACTTATGTTGTTAACTTTCGCTAATCTATGAATATATGGTTCAATTTCTGCAAAAATATCTTTTTCAGCTTTATCAGCTCTAATTTCAACATCAACTGTAGCTGATGTTGGGATATTGAAGCTTTGTCTTACGTTTCTTAAAGAAGTAATTGTATCAAATACAAGCTTCATTTCAGTTGCTTCTTTAGGGAAGCTTAATCCTTCTTCAAATACAGGATATTTTGCAATAATTAAAGCTTCCGGTGAGTCAACGTCACTACCGAATCCGCTTACACCTTTAACTCCTTGCCATACTTGTTCGGTAATATGTGGCATAATAGGATGAAGCATTCTCAATGACATATCAAGAACGTATCTCAAAACTCTTTGAGTGTTCATTTTTAATTCAGGATCTTGAAGTTGAATTTTAGCAATTTCAACGTACCAGTCACAATATTCACTGCGGAAGAAATCGTATAGAGTATGAGCAATTTCGCCAATTCTATATTCTTTCATGTTTTCATTAACCAATTTTGCAGTTTCATTAAGTTGGTTCAAAATCCACTTATCAACAAGAGTTAATTTTGATTTGTCAATAGGCTTATTATCAACTCCTTCAAGGTTCATAAGCACGAATCTTGAAGCATTCCAAAGTTTGTTAGCAAAATTTCTACCGTATTCAAATCTTTCATCCGAAACCTTGATATCTTGACCACCATAAGTACAAAGTGATGTCATTGTGAATCTCAAAGCATCACAGCCGTATTTGTCGATAATTTGAACTGGATCAATAGTGTTGCCTTTTGATTTAGACATTTTTTGACCTTTTTCATCTCTAATAAGACCATGGATATAAACTTTAGAAAATGGAGCTTTGCCTGTGAATTCCAAGCCCATAGTAATCATTCTAGCTACCCAGAAGAAAATAATATCAAAACCTGTTACAAGAACTGATGTTGGATAGAATTTCTTGAAATCATCTGTTTCTGCATTAGGGAATCCCATTGTTGAGAATGGCCACAAACCAGATGAGAACCACGTATCAAGACAATCACTGTCTTGTACGTAATTTTCCGGATCAGGATTTTCCTTAGCTACAACCATTTCACCTGTTACTTTGTGATAATAAGCCGGAATTTGGTGTCCCCACCATAACTGACGAGAAATACACCAATCTCTAATGTTTTCCATCCAGCCTAAATAGTTCTTTTCCCATCTTTCCGGTATAAATTCAATTCTGCCGTCTTTAACTGCAGCAATAGCTTCTTTTGCAAGCGGAGCCATCTTTACAAACCATTGTTCTGAAAGAAGTGGTTCAATTGTTGTATTACATCTTTGACATTTACCAACATTGTGTTCGTGGTCTTTTATACGTAGTAAGAAATTATTATAACTTAGCATATCAACGATTTTCTTACGAGCTTCGTATCTATCAAGTCCTTGGTATTCAAGTGGAACTTCTGCACAAGCCTTCATCTTACCTTCTTCATCAAGAACCCAAATCGGTTTAAAGTTATGACGTTTTCCAACTTCGTAGTCGTTAGGGTCGTGAGCAGGTGTAATTTTAACTGCACCTGTTCCAAAAGACTTATCAACGTATTCATCTGCAATAATAGGAATTTGGCGTCCTGAAAGCGGAATCATAACAGTTTTGCCGATTAATTCTGAATATTTTTTATCAGATGGATTAACTGCAA
The DNA here is from genome assembly GCA_900549855.1 of uncultured bacterium. Classification (GTDB taxonomy): domain Bacteria; phylum Cyanobacteriota; class Vampirovibrionia; order Gastranaerophilales; family Gastranaerophilaceae; genus CAG-196. Next base: position 37,571 of record URPS01000015.1, read on the forward strand.
TTGCTACATCACCAAACATAGTTTCAGGACGAGTTGTTGCAACAATAATTGCACCTGATTCACCAACTAGCGGATAAGAAATTTCCCACATATGTCCTTTTTCTGTTTCGTATTCAGTTTCAATATCAGAAATTGCTGATTGACAGCGAGGACACCAGTTTACAATATATGCACCTTTGTAAATCAAACCTTTATTATAAAGAGTGACAAAAACTTCTTTTACTGCTTCAGAACAGCCTTCGTCAAAAGTAAATCTTTCTCTAGAGCGGTCAAAAGAAGCACCTAATCTTCTAAATTGGTTTAGAATTGCAGATTTATGTTCATTAGCCCATTTCCAAGTGCGTTTTAGAAATTCTTCTCTACCAATATCATGACGGGATAAACCTTCTTTTCTAAGTTGCTTTTCAACTACAGCTTGAGTTGCAATACCTGCGTGATCTGTTCCAGGAAGCCATAAAGCTTCATAACCGCTCATTCTGTGATAACGAGTTAATATATCTTGTAAAGTTCCGTCTAATGCGTGTCCCATATGTAAAACACCGGTAACGTTTGGCGGCGGAATAACAATTGTGAAAGGCGGCTTTTTAGAATGTGCATCAGCTTTAAAATAACCACCATCTTCCCAAAATTTATACATTTTTTCTTCTGTAGATTTTGCATCATAAACAGTTGGCAAATCTTCAATTTTCATCTTAGTTTCTGTCATATTAATCCCTCGCTCGTGTAAATATAACAATAGAGTAACATAAAAATAAAAGTATTAAAATAACCGATGACTTTTTTCAAATTATTGTTATAATATTTTTATGAAGATTTTTAAACGAGCTTTGATTATATTACTCTTTACATTTTTTTCTGTAACTAATGTTTTTGCAGAAGAATTCACTCTAAAAGCAGGAGTGTCTGTTAATGATATACCTAAAGCATTCTTTGGCAGTTGGAGAGTTATTGCAAAATTAGAAGATTCAAACAGCTATGGTACTTTTAAGCCCCAGAGTATAGATTTCTGGACTCTTTCAAGAGTCGGTGACAAAGTAACTTTATCAAATCCGTTCACAGGTGCTAACGCAGAGGTATCTTTAAAAACGGTTGAAGGTAATTTGATAGTTTTCTCAAAAAAAGCACCATACGATAATAAAATGCTTACAGATACGATTACTCTAAGACTTTCTGACAATAACTTTAGCGGGATAAATACTTTGAGTCTTGAATCATACTCGCTTGTTGATAATCACTTAATGAAAACAGAAACAGCAAGGTACGTTATTAAAGGCGAAAAAATTTCTGGAGAAAGTATTCTAGGGAAATAGACCCTACTTAATAATTTGACACACCTTTCTTTTAGCGGTATTCTGGAATGGTTATGAAAAAGTCGGGATGGATTAAGTTTACACTAATATTATTAGGAGCACTATTTTATTTTATTGCGAATTTTCAAAGAATAGCAATTCCTGGGGCAGTTTTTGATGTCTTACAACAGGAATTATCCGTAACTGCTCCATATATAACTGCATTCGGCGCAATATTTATGTATATTTATGCGTTCAACCAACTTGTAATTGGAGTTCTGGTTGATAGATTCGGCGGTTTAAGAGTAATGTTTGCAGGCGGTGCGATTCTTGGACTTGGGGCATTATTATTCCCAATTTCATCGAACTTACCACTAATGTATTTTTCAAGAGTACTTGTAGGGCTTGGCGGTAGTACATTTTACTTGAGTTTAATAAGAGAATTGAGAGAATTTTTTTCCGACAAGAATTTTGGAATTGCAATTTCTGTAATGCTTTGTATCGGTTACTGCGGAGGAATTGCAGCAAATGCACCATTCGTATTTATGATGCAGCATATTAATTGGAGAGAAATCTTGCTTTTTATAGGTGGGATTGTTGCTGTCGGCGTAATATTATTTGCACTTCTTTCAACAAAGATAAAATTTCCTGAAATTAACGAAAATGTGAAACTAAGAACATTGCCGTTCCGATTAGTTCTGCACAAAAAACATAATAGAAATTTGTTCAGTTTTGCTTGTTGTAATTTCGGTATATCATACGCTATTCAATCCATAATCGGTAAAAAGTTCTTGGAAGATTTTTGTATGATGGTACCTTCAAAAGCTTCTGTTGTTTTATCAATAATGGCTGTCATTGCAGCTATTTTTAATATAATCAACGCATCCTTTTGTAAAATGTGCCACAACCATAGAGTTATGTTTTTAAAAAATGCTTCTGTTATAACATTTGTAAGCCTATTAATGATATGCTTGTGCTTAATATTCAATATAAGAACAGGATACATTGCTCTAATATTCTTTATTCTTGCGGGCAATGCAAGCCTAACATCTTTATTAGTACCTGTTCTACACCTTACAAACAGAAAAATGGTGTCCGGTACAGCAGTTAGCATTATGAACTTCTGTTTCTTTATGATGGTTGGTTTTTTAGGTACTGCAATGGGATTTTTGCTAAACTTATTTACTCCGGAAAAAGTCGGCAACGTAGTTGTTTACTCAAACAAATCATATTTAGCAGTTTTTGGCATGTTCTTCTTGATAAGTGTATTTGAATTATACAAAGCAAGAAAGCTTTCCAACAAATATTAGCCTAAATTTTTTAAAAGTTCTAAAACTTGTGCTTTTAAATCTTCTTTTGAAGAATTGTTATTTAAAACAAAGTCGGATTTTTTAATTTTATCTTCTTGTGGAAGTTGAGAGTTCATGCGTTTTTTTGCATACTCTTCTGTATAATTATTTCTTTTAATAAGACGTTGGAGCCTTAAATCATCATCGCATTGGACAAAAATAATTTTATCAAACAGTATTTCAAAACCTGTTTCAAAGAGAAGTGGAATAGATATAAAAATAATATTTTTGTTTAGAGAAGGGGCAATAAGACCTGCGATGTTTCTCTCTGTTTCAATTCCATTAAAAACATTCATAATTTCTTGCTTGACTTTGGGGTGTATAAATTCCTCTAACTCTTTTAAAGCCTTCGGATTTGAAAATACTTTTTCACCAAGAGCTTTTCTATCGACGTTTCCAAGAATAGCATGAGCAATTTTATCAACATCATATACAGGATAAAATTGTGAAACGATTTTTTCTACTTCAGACTTTCCGGACGCAATATTACCCGTTATCGCAACTTTTAGCATATTCCCTCTTGATTTTAGCGATATAAGTTTTCAGTTCTTTTACTTGTTTAGGTTTAATTGCTTTAACTTCGCCACGTTTTAAACCTTCAATAGTCAATGTAGCGTGTTGAATTCTTTTTAAACTTACAACTTCAAATCCAAGTTTTGCGAACATTTTACGGATTTGTCTGTTAATACCTTGATACAATACTACTTGAATTTCAGAAGATTTAGAAGTTATTTCTATTGGTAAAGTTTCAGCATAAGCGGTTTTCTTTTCGCCGGAATCCGTCTCAATTACAATACCATTGACCATTTTTTCAGCATCTTCGGGAGTGAATTTGCCATTAATGTGAACAAGGTAAACTTTTGGAACTTTGATAGATGGGTGAGTCATTTCGTTAATGAATTCACCATCATTAGTCAATATAATTAATCCGGTAGATTCTTTATCAAGTCTGCCAACAGGTTTTAAGTGTCTTAATTCTTGTGGAATAATATCATAAATTGTTTTTCTGTTTTTCTCATCAGACGCAGTTGTAATATAGCCTGCCGGTTTATAAAATTTATAATATTCAAGCTTCTGCGGTTTTACAAGCTTATTATCAACATAAACTTTGTCTTTTTCACGCACATGAAAACCAAGTTGGTCAATAACTTTGTCATTGACTCGAACTCTTCCTTCCAGAATAATTTCGTCAGCTTTTCTTCTGGAACATATTCCTGCAGATGCTAAGTATTTGTTTAACCTTGGCATACTTCTACCTTATTAAATGCATTTACAATTGCTTCCGGTAATTTTCTGTAAATTGAACCATCATTATGGATTGCAACTACTTCAAATTCTGCCTTTATGAACAATTTACCATCGGCTTTGTTGCGGATAGTTTGTTCAAAAGTTAATCTAATTGAAGACATTTCTTTTATTGATGTTTCTATAACTACAACGTCATTCAACCTCGCAGAAGCCTTGTAACGCACATTCATGTTAGTAACAGGCATTGCAATATCTTGAGCTTCTAAATTGATTAAGTTTAGTCCTGCATCTTCGCACAACTCAACTCTGCCCATTTCCATCCATCTAAGGTAAGAACCATGCCAGACAACTCCGTAAGCATCTGTGTCTGAATAATAAACTTTTTGTTCTAATATATTTTTCATACAGATATTATATCATGGTATAATTTCTTTGTGTAGTATAAACTTATTAATATTTGAGAAATTAATAATAGGCTTGGAGCATTCCCTCTCCTCGGGGGAGGGTTAGGGAGGGGGCTTGCCCGTAGGGAATATATAAGGAGAACTTTTTATGAAATTTTTGCACACAATGATTAGAGTAAAGGATATTGAAAAATCCTTAAAATTTTACACAGAAGTTTTAGATATGAAACTTGACCACAAAAAGAGATTAGAAGATTGCTGGCTGTATTTCTTATCAGATGAAGAAAATACTTGCCAAATCGAATTAACTTACAATGATGAAACACCGGCAAACGGCTATGAATTAGGCTCCGGTTTTGGTCATTTCGCTTTTTCAGTAGACTCTTTGTCAGAATTTACCAAAAAAATCGAAAAACTCGGTTACGAATATCTTTATGAACCATTTGATTTGAATGGCAAAGGTTCAATGATTGCATTTATTAAAGATCCTGATGGTTATGAAATTGAACTGATTGAAAAGGTTCAATGGTAGAATTAACAAAAAGGTGTAAATCAGAATTTGGTTTACACCTTTTTTATACTAAATAATCTAATATTGCTCCGCCGATTTCTTCGTTCGGATCAAAACCGCAATCTTTCGGTGGATTAATTGCATTTTGTATAAGCATTGCCCATAATGGACCAAAAGCATCCGGAATTCTAGTCTTTCTATATATACCTGCCAAGTATGTTTGAATATTAGGCGATTTTGTTTGATTATATTTTGATAAAGCGGGATATAGCTTATCAATCCCTTGTTCGCCTTCATCCAATTTTAGATTGAGAATATACATATCTTCCAAAACTTCATCTTCTGTCTTAGCTTGTTCAAGTGACAACCTAATTTCATCTAAGCTTTTTGTCTTAGAAGTTATCATTGGATTAAATACACAGTAATTTCTATATTGATTTGGATACGATACACTCATAATCTAATTATATACAAAAGAATAAAAAGTATAAAGCTCCTGCTGTTAAAGCCGGAACATAAGGCAAATAGTTTCTATTCTCAGTCTGTCCTAATCCTTTTAAAATTGATATTACAAGGCATAAACCGATAATAAATAGCGCCGCAAAAGAATAATAATTTTGCCAAAGAGTTTGATATGCTAAAATTGCAACAAAAAACAAAATACCCGATATGCAAGTAAATTTGCTATCTTGCTTATATTGGTTATAGAAAAATACAGGTAAGATAAATATCATAGATGCTATCAAACTAAATATGAGAACAAGTAATACGCTTTTACCAAAAATTGCACCCAAAGCGGCTGCGACGTACGTATCAGCTTCACCCATAGCTCTTGTTTTTGCAAACAAATATCCGCTGCGTGCAACAAGCTCCAAGATAAGGGCTGATACAACAAGTCCGATTACGGAATACATTGCACCAATTTTTCCACCGACAAGAAAATTATATACTATTCCACTTATTCCCATTATAATAGCCAAATTGCAATCAACGAGTTTTTCTTTTATATCAGTCCCAGTCATTATAATAAGGCAAGAAATCCAGAATAGTGCAAATATCGTAGTTACGCTTATGCCAAATTTTACAAAGGTTACACCAAATAGCAACATTGTAAGTAATTCTACAATTGGATATTGAACACTTATTTTTTCTTTACAGAAATAACATTTTCCACGTAATAAAATATATGATAATACCGGAATATTATGCCAAAACAAAAGTTTATTACCACATTTCGGACATTTTGAAGGTGGAAAAACTATGCTTTCGTTAGATAATGTGCGCAAAATTACGACATTAAAAAAACTTCCCAAACAAAGCCCAATAACACAAATCCAAAATAGCAAATAGTGATAAGTGTCAATCATTGGAATCCATATCCTTGTTTTCTCTGCCGGCAGGAATTACATCCGTTTTGTCTGCAATCATATGATATAAAAGGCTAAATGCTTTTTTCATTCTTCTTGATATTTGCATTTGTGTATAATTCAATTTTTGCGCAATTTCTTTTTGGGACATATCTTCATAATAATACATCTTAACAAGCTTTTTGCTTTCTGGCGGAAGTTTTTCTATTACATCTTTTAGAATAATTTTCATGTCTTCTAAATCACGAGTTTCTTTATAGTCACTGCCTGTAATAACCTCTTCATAACCCAAATTATCATCACTGGAATTATACATATCATCCAAAGATATAATTGATTTTCTTCTATCTGCTTGCATAACATCATTTATTACACTAGATGATACATTTAGAGCTTCAGCAACATCATCATTTGTTAATTCATTCAATTCATCCAGAGTCAATGTTTTTGTGAAATTATTAATACGGATTGATAACTCTTGAATGTGTCTTGGAACCCTTATCGTGTTCAATTTATCACGCAAATAATGTTTAATCTCTCCGATAATTAAATAGCCGGCATAGATTTTAAAATTATCATTTACGTCATTTGAATAACTGTCAATAGCCTTCAATAAGCCAATTGAACCTGCTTGAACCAAATCCTCAATAGGGTCGTAAGAACGTCTTGCAATCGTTCTCGCAATTTTTCTAATAATAGGCAGCATGCGAGAAACAATAAGCGTTTTAGCCTTAGCTTTTTTATACTTATTATCAGTAGTCTTATAATCTTTAAGCCACTCGCTTACTAGCTCATAAGTGTTTTCACTATTATTTTTTGCCTGCTCCGTCATCATAAAAGTATAATAACACGACAAAATTTCATTATCAATTTATAGATAGAAAACTAGGTTGATTATAAAATCTGCAAGAAGCATATAAACCGTTGACAGTACAGCCGCCTTAGTTGTAGATTCTCCGACATCCTTTGCGCCTCCATGCGTTTCATAGCCCTGTGTTGCACAAACTAAAGCTATTAAAACTCCAAAAATAAATGCTTTTAATAAGCTTATATAAATATCCTTCGTACTTAACCAAAGCCAAACTGAAGTTATATATCTTGCAGGATGAAGATGAATAGTTGCATTTGATATAATCAAACCACCGGTAATACCTACCAATTCTGCAATGATTACAACCATTGGTACAGTAATAGCCGCAGCCAAAATTCTTGGTGCAAAATAATAACCGACTGGATCAACTTTTAAAGTTTTTATAGCATCGACTTGAGAAGTTACCTGCATATTAGCAATTTCAGCAGATATAGCAGTACCCGCTCTAGCTCCAATTGCCAGTGCTACAAACCCCGGAGCAATTTCTCTTATCATAACAACTGCAATAGAACCTCCGACATAAGCTTCTGCTCCGGACATCAAAAACTGTTTAGAAACTTGAATTGCAATTACAGCTGCTGATACAAATGTTATTACAAGAGATATCATAAGTGAATCATAGCTGATAGCAGCTGCTTGAGAAAATATATGACACAATCTGGAACGACCTGACACAAGATACAGGATACTTCTATATAAATTCTCCATACATTTTCCGAAAAAATTAATCATGACATTCCTCAAATTTATGACAACAAGCGAAACATACCCTACGGGAAATTACCCATCCCAACCTTCCCTAAAAAGGGAAGGAGCTCGCTTACCCCTTACATTGCTATTTGCATGTTCAATTATACTACACAAATTTTCATTCTGTTTATCTTTACATTTTGTAAAAAATAAGCAATTTTATCCTTATTAATGTTTTTATATAAGTATAGTGTGGAGGCGCAGTAGTATGTTTGAAGTCAACAATGGCGTAGCAAAAATTAATGGTACAAAAGGTAAATATGACAACAAGGTTTCAGACCCTTCTGTTAAGTATGGAAGAAACGCTGTAGAGAATTATTATACCTATGTAGAACAGCCGCTTGTTGCTGATAAAATGACAACAGCACCGATTTTAGATTTTGGCTTAAATCCGGATGCAGCTGAAAAAAATGTTGATAAACTTGATAAGTTTTTGAAAGAGAATGATGAATACTTGAGTGCTCTTCCACCATTGAAGTATGAATATCGCTACATGCCACAAATGCAAAAGGGACAAGTTGATACAAAAGCTGTCTTGGGTGCTGCTTACGAAGAAATGGGCAAAACTAAAGAATTAGCTGTTGATGAACTTGACTATCGTTTTGCACCTGATAATAATTTTACGTCTAAAGCTTTAGACTTAAATAATGATGGAAAAGTAGATATTGCGGAATACGGTTCGAGTATTTTAGCAGCCGATATGTTAAGCAAGTCTGATACTCCGGATGCTAAAAATATTGATGGTACAATCAACAAACGTGGATTTGATGCAGTTTTGGCTTACACTCAAAAGAGCAAGGCAGAAGCAGCCGCAAAATTGTATTCAAACATCTATAATACGTATAATTTAGGCGAAGCCAAACAAAACTTTAAAGCCGAATAACAAAAACTATTTTCGTTATGTACCTGCTACTTACTTAATATCAATAACACTGACTCCATCGCCACCCTCCGTGTCTTCTCCAACACGATATTTAGCGACATAAGGTGATGTTGAAATAAAATCTCTAACGGCAGCTTTCAAAGCACCTGTTCCGTGTCCATGGATAATATAAACCGGTGAAAGGTTCGCAAGACTTGCTTTATCTAAATACGCTTCCAATTCGTCCAGCGCTTCTTCTACTCGTTCGCCACGCAAATCCAATGTATTTGAAATATCATATTTTTTGACAGAAAAAGATGATGTCTTTTTCATTGCTCCCAATGGCAAATTAACCTTTTTTGCCAATTGCGGATTATAAACTGCCAGTTTATTTTTCTTAACTTTGGTTTTAATCATTCCCATTTGAATGAACAAAACTCCATTTTTATCCGGCATGGAAAGAATTGTTACTTGTTGGTTCAAATCCTTAATCATAACCTTGTCATTAACTTGAACTTTCGTCCAATCCAATTCCAAATATTGTTCTTTTTCTTCTAAAGAATGCAAATCTGAGCGGAAATTTTGCTCCAATTGCGCTAATCTTGCATAAGAACGTCGAGCAATATTTTCGGATTTTTCACGCCTTAGTTCTGTTAAAATTTCTTTAATTTCACCTTTTGCAGTTTCAAGCTGACCTTCAAAACGATCCTTTATAATCTTTAGCGACTTTTTCTTTTCTTTTTTATGTTCGCTAAGCTCTTTTTCATAACGGTGTTTCAATTCATCCGCTTGAGCATTCTTTGTTTCTGCTTCTTTCAAGTTAACATCCAAACGCTGTTGTGTATCCTGCAATCTTTCTACCACAAGACTTGATGTATCACGTTGAGTAATCAAAAGTTCTTTAGCTTTCCAAATCAAATCTTCGGACATACCAAGATTTGAGGCAATAGCAATTGCATTACTTAGTCCCGGAATGCCGATAATCAATTTATAAGTAGGTGATAAAGACTCTACATCAAACTCAACGCTCGCATTTTTAAAGTACGGATCTGTATATTCTAAAGTTTTCAACTCTCCATAATGCGTAGTAATAATAGATTGAGTTTGTTTAGTGGTTAAGTCTTTTAGAATAATTTCCGCTAACACTGCTCCCTCTTGCGGATCCGTTCCGGCACAAAGTTCATCAATTAAGACGAATGTATTGCTGTCAGCAATTTCTAAAATATCTATTACATTTGTCATATGAGATGAGAATGTTGATAAGTTTTGCAAAATGCTCTGTTCGTCACCAATATCTGCCAAAACTTTTTCAAACGGATAAATATGAGCTTCTGCACAAGGCAAAAACATTCCTGATTTCATCATTAAAATGAAAAGTCCGACAGTTTTAAGCGCAACTGTTTTACCACCTGTGTTTGAACCGGTTATAATAACCGACTTATAATCTTTTCCGATTTCGAAATCATTTTCAACGATGTTTTCAACATTACCAATTAAAAGCGGGTGACGCATTAAATCAATTTTTATATACTTATCGTCACTAACAGATGGTTCTACTGCTTGAATTTTTACTGCATAACGAGCTTTGGCAAAATGGAAATCAATTTGAGCCAGCAATTTTTCTGTATTAATTAAATCATCTATTTGTTCTTTAACTTCGTTGCTTAAAGAAGTTAAAATCCTTATAATTTCTGCATAAATTTCAGATTTAACCTCTCTAACCTTGTTGTTTATTGGAACAATTTGAGCAGGTTCAACATAAAAAGTCTTGTTTGTAGCCGAAACATCATGTACAATTCCGCCAACTTTGTTTTTAGAAGATGCTTTTACTTGGAAAACAATTCTGTCATCTCTTAACGTATAAATATTTTCTTGCAAATGCTTTTGAAATTCAGCAGAATTCATTAATTCTTGAACTTTTTGCTTTAGATTTGCTTCTGTATCACGCAAAGAAGAATAAAGCCCTTTTAATTCCGCTGTAGCATTTTGTTTTACTGTATAATTATCATCAAAAGTATCCAAAATTCGTTCTTCAAAATCTTTGTTAGAATAAAGATTTTCAGTGAGCTTAAGCATAGCAGAATCAAACGCAAGATTTTCTTTCAAAAAATTTCTTACTATTCTTGATGTTCGCATAGCTTTTGCTATATCAACAAGTTCTTCTTCTACAAAATATTCATTTTGTTCTTTTAATTTTTTGAAATTCGGAATTTTTTCTACAGGAATATCCATTGCCATATCAAGAACATCTTTGGCTTCTCTTGTCATAACAAGTTGTTCTTTTATGTCTTCAACTCTGACAAAAGGAGTTAATTCCAAACAAAGCTTTTTTGATTGTTCGGTTTTTGCATAATTTGCTAAGACTGCTAATATTTTGTCGTATTCTAACGCTTTTTGTGATTTTTGGATAATACTCATGATAACAAAATTATAATGAGAACAAAGTCTGGACGCAATATATACAAAGTATCGCATGATATCTGTTGGGGTAGAAAACCCAATAGACTTTGCTACGTCATTACGAGGAGCGTTTGTGACGAAGTAATTCAGTAATTAGAGATTGTCACGAAAATCACAGATTTTTCGCAATAACTGCGCTCTTGCAGCAAGGTCAAGTATTGCCTGACCTATTTATCTATGATTATAATTATTTAATTTTAATATTGTTTATGTTATAAAGGAAATATGAACAAACAAAGAAAATGCGTTGGATGTGGAGAATTTAAGCCAAGAGAAAATCTTATTAGGGTTATGAAAAATGAGAATGGCGGAGAAATAGTTATAAATCCAAATTCTAAAACATTTGGCAGATCAGCATATCTTTGTTATAATCAAAGATGTATTGAATTAGCATTAAAAAAATCAAAATTGAATAAAGCGTTAAAAACAAACGCAACTCTTGAGAAAGCGTCATTTTTAGAATTGCTTAATCAAGAAAATTAATCGAAAGGACTATTGAATGGACAGTATAAGAGTTAGTGAATTAGCAAAAGAACTTGGTATGACAAGTAAAGAAGTCATAGAAAAGTTTGGAGAAATAGATATTATGGTCAAGTCGCACTCTAATACTGTAAATCCTACGCAAATTAAAAAGCTAAAAGAGCATTTAGGAATTGCTCCGAAAAAAAGTAATACAAAGCCAAAAGCTTTTGTTGTGAAAAAAGCAAAGCCAGCTCCGGTAGAAGACGCATCAAAAGATGCAACAGTTTCTAAAAATGAAAAACCGGCAGTTTCAAGAATTGAGAAAGTTGAGCGTATTGAAAGAGTTCAAAGAGTTCCAAAAATTGAAAAAGTAGAAAGAATCGAAAGAGTTGAAAAACCGGCTGCGCAAGAAAAAAAACCTGCGATAGAGAAGGTTGAAAAGAAAGTTGAAAAACCAGCTGTAAGAATAGAGCGTACAAGAATTGAGTATCCTAAAAATCAATCAAGAATTGAAATTGTAAGACGAGCTCCTCAAAAACCTGCAAAGCCTGCGGATGACAAAAATAGAAGACCGGCAGGTAAAGGACCTCAAGAAAAGAAATTAGTAGAAAGAAGAATTATTCCTCAAGAAATTTACGAAGGAAAAAGTAATCCTGCTGGCAAAAGAAAAGTTGATACAGGAAAGAAAAAAGATAAAGATTTTAATTCTAAAAAAGAAGATCAAGAAATGATTTCTTTGGAAAAAGCTGCTGCACAAAAACACAAAAAGAAATCACACAAAGAAACAGAACAAGCAGAAGTTAAGCAAATTGTTGTAAATCAGCCGATGACAATTAGTGAATTGGCTGATAAAATTCATAAAACACCTGCAGAAATTGTTAAATTTCTTATGTTCCAAGGTATTATGGCAACAGTTAACCAACTTATTGATGTAGATACTATTAAGAAGGTTTGTGCAGAATATGAATTGGAAGTTTTAGAAGAAGATATTGAAGCTTTCATGGAAGAAGAACTTGAAAAAGCCCGCGCAGAACTCCATCGGTTAGAGCAGGAAAAATAAAATTCTTTTGTCATTACGAGCAGGCTGCAGTTTAAAGCTGCGGCCTGCTTTCTATTCTCGGCAAGCTGGCGCTTGGGCAAAAAGTCTTTTACTCAAGCGCGATTTTACCGGATCGGAGGCCGTTTCTTTGTTGCTTATATTTCGAGGTTTTGATAGCTATTCAACCTGAAATGTGAGATAATCAAGGTGGCAAAATGCCGTGTACTTTGAAAAGTGAATACATGGAAAGGTGTATCTGAACCTCTCACATTTCTAAATCGTTAATTGAGAGGAAGGATACATTATGGCTGAAAGAGTTTGTTGTTCTTATCAAAATGTACTCAGCATCCAGAACAGAGTATGCTGTCTGTACCGCGTCTCCACCACCAAGCAGGTCGACCACGATGACCAGAATCAAGCTGACATCCCCGTGCAGAGAAA
>URPS01000016.1 GCA_900549855.1 uncultured bacterium
AGTGGATTATTCTTAATTCAGGTCTTATTCAGGAAAAGGGACTGGAAGAAATATTAGAACAACCAGAAAAATTTATAGATAGTCAGGAGTTTTTCAGCTGGGAAAGATATTTTACAAAATTATTAGTCCAGAAAACTGAAATGACTTATTTGAAGTATCAAAAGGCAAAGTTGAATCCAGTATATTTGCACGAAAAAAACAAGAGAACAATATTAGATAGTATAAAAGGCGTGGAATTTAATCGTTAAAAAAATGACGAAAATATTTGCAGATTGGCTGAATTTTTTGACAAAATCGCATGTCTCCAGATACTTGTCATTTAGAAAGTTATGGGCTATAATGGGGGAAGCAAAGGTAACAATTTAAATGGAGGAGTTTAATATGTTAGTATCACCAATCTCACAAACAAACAACAACACTAGTTTTCAGAGTCTAAACAAAATTAAATACGCAGGATTATTTAACCCTCAAAAGGTTTCTGAACACGCAGAAGCGGTTAAAGCGTTCAAAAATTCTGACGCATTCAAAAAGTTTTTTGACAAATTCAATGGCAGTGCCACATTTTCTGATTCAAGCTCTCTTAATGACTGGCACAAACTTAATTTGTCATTGACTTACAAAAAAGCCGGCGAAAAAGAAAGTGGAGTAAAAAAAGTTTTCAGAGCAATTAAAAACATTTTTTCTCCAAACAAAAATAAGATTAATATAACAGAATATAGCGACAAAATGTATTCTACACCGGATGAAAGATTTGTAGACACAATTAAAAATACGAAATACGAAGATTTGATAAAACAAGTTAAGTAAAAAAGGCTAAAAAAAAAGTCGGGTTGAAAAAATTTCAACCCGACTTTTTTAATCTAATTAAATCTCATTTTTGGCTTACATTTTTTCCGGAGCAGTAACTGCCAAAATATCTAATGCATTCTTTAATGTTATCTTAACTGCTACCATCAATGCTAATCTGGATTTCATAAGTTCAACATCATCGCAAATTACACGGTTTGAATTGTAGAAAGAATGGAATTCCGCTGCAAGTTCTTGAACATATCTGCATATTGTATAAACCGTTCTATTTTGTGCAGAAAGTTTAATTACAGATTTGAATTCTTCCAACTTAAGAATCAATGATTTTGCGCTTTCAGCTGTTTTCAAAATAATATTTTTATCAAAATTTTTGATTAAATCATCAAATTCTGTTTGGCTCATTGGAGCTTTTATTGTTTCACCATTTTCTGGATTAATTCTATCATTAATTGCATTTCTTAAAATTGAACAAACTCTTGCATGTGCGTATTGAACATAGAATACAGGATTTTCATCAGTACTCTTTTTCGCAAGCTCGATATCAAAATCAAGAGTCATATCAATATTTCTCATTTCCATCCAATATCTTGTTGCATCAATACCGACTTCTTCAATCAAATCATCAAGAGTAACCATATTTTTACGTTTACCCATACGAACTTCTTCGCCGTTGATAACAAGATTTACAAGCTGACCTAAAAGAACTTCCAACTTATTTGGGTCATAACCTAAAGCTTCGATTGATGCTTTTACTCGTGCTACATAACCGTGGTGGTCTGCACCCCAAATATTAATCAATCTATCATATCCACGTCTTAATTTATCAATGTGATAAGCTATATCAGCTGTCAAATAAGTATTAGAACCGTCTGCTTTTTTGATAACTCTGTCTTGGTCATCACCGAATTCAGAAGACTTGAACCACATTGCACCTTCTTTTTCGTACAACATACCTTTGTCCATAAGTTCTTTGTAACTTTCTTCAACTTTTCCTGATTTATGTAAATCAAGCTCAGAATAAAAATTATCAAAATGTACTCTAAAATCTTCTAACAATTTTTTTTGGCATTCTTCCATTTCTTTTTTTGCAAAATCACAAAGAACGCTCAATTCTACATTATCAACATCAACTGTCGGATTTAATTCCAAGAATTTTTTAGCAACAGGGATTAAATAATCTCCTGGGTAATAATTTTTTCTTTCAATTTCGTCAGTAGGGAAATCTACATTTTCACCTTTTTCTTGTTGAAGTCTTATTCTCAAAGAATTACCAAGTTTTTGAATTTGACTTCCGGCATCATTTATATAAAATTCTTGATAAACATCATGACCATAGAATTTCAAAAGATTGGCTAAAGCACTCCCCATTGCAGCCCAACGTCCGTGACCGATGTGAAATGGACCAGTAGGGTTAGCTGAAACGTATTCCAACAAAATCTTTTCTGTTTCAACACCTTCCGGTTTACCATAATTTTCACCTTTTGCCAGAACTTCCGCTACTGCATTCGCTAAAAGAGAATCTTCTATTTTAAAGTTAATAAATCCACCAACTACAGTCACAGAATAACTTTCTTTTGACAAAAATTCTACAATTGCTTGAGCTATCATAGGTGGAGCAATTTTTGCAGAACGAGCTAGTGAAGACACATTCACTGCAAAATCACCAAAATCAGCATTCTTTGGTTTTTCTACAATTAGTGAATACTTATCGTCTGAGGTCATTTGACCCAATTTGGCAGCATCAATAGCCTTCTTTATCGCATTATCAACTTCGTTTAGAAAATAATCTTTTAACATCCTTTATCCTCGCTTATCTTTTAATAACTTTAGTATAAGATAAACAAGAGAAATTGTGAATAAGGGTTTAATATGCCACCTGCAAAAACATTAAAAACTATGTTATTCTTCAATACCTTCCAAAGTTTTAGATAATTTTTCTAAAATATTTTCTATGGAATCTTTGTTTAACAAAGCAGACTGAACTGCTGCATTAACCTGAGTATTAATTTCTTTTTGATTTCTGCGTTGTCTTAACTGTGGTGTAATTCTATTAATCTGTTTTGCACTTATTGAACGAGCTTTTGCTTCCAATGTAGAATTGTCATTATAAAATGCACTCTTTAAAGCACTGGAATTTGTTGCAATAACATTAGTCATTTGTGCCAACTCTAACTGATTTTGTTCGTTTGTTAAATATAAACAGAAATCCAACGCTTCTTTTTTGTACTTGGCTCTTGATGGAATCACAAAATTCATTACAGAAAAATCATTTTGTCCAACCGGTCCTTTTATTTGTTCAGTAACATCAGTCTGTTCATAAACAGAAGGAGCATTCTCTTTAATCATATTCAAAAAATTTGCACCACCCTGAAAGAATACAATTTTCCCTGCCATATACTGTTCTAATGCTTCTCTATGCGTGAATGTAATACTTTCAGCCGGTATCAATTCTTTTTGATAAAGATTTTTAAACATCTCAAAAACTTTTTGCGCTTTAGGATAATCTTCAGCTTCAGAAATACCATATTTATTAAGAATCTTCACCATTGTATCATTTTCTGTAATGGTCGGAAGATAAGCATAAGCGCCAGTATTTTCTTTCACTTTTTCAGAAATTGCAGCCAATTCCTTATAAGTTTTTGGCAATCTGATAATACCGGATTGTTGAAATAAATCTTTGTTATAAATAGTAATCGCACTTGTAGCATACCAAGGAATTGAGTAAAGTTTATCATTATACTTTAGAGCATTAATAATTTCCGGATTAAAATCCGTTGTAACTTCTTCCGGAATTTCTTCTAATGTTCCTTTTTGAGCTAAAAGAGCTGAAAAATCCGGATTAAGATTAATTAAATCCGGTGGGTTATCCGTCATAACAGCCGCAAGTGTACGTTTTTCGCCTTCTGAAAATGGAACATCTACCCATTTAATCTGAATATTTGGATGATTATTTTCATAAGTGCGAATGATTTTGTACATATAATCAGAAAAATCACCCATCTGAAGTGTCCAAAGCGTCACAACTTTTTGCTCATTTTCTTTGCGAATAGAGCAGGCGGTTAAGCCGAGAATTGATATTGTTATTATTAGTAGTGCAAAAAGTTTTTTCATTGTATAGACACCTCACCCTAGCCCTCTCCTGTAAGGCGAGGGAATGACCAAGACTTGTTAACTTTTAATCTCTGTATTCAAATTCAAATCAATATACTTGAATGTATTCAACAGAATCCCCGGAGGAAAATTGTACACATTGTTACAAGGAGTTATTTTTAAGATAGAATTTGCATTATCAACCCCTGCAACGGTTGCCAAATATTTATTTCTATTAACAGTAAAAATCACATAACCGTTAGCTGTTTGAACTTCATCTATCATAAATCTGTTCGCTGATAGCGAAGAAAGCGTCAGGTAGAAAAGTTTTTCTTTATTTACCGCAAAAATCTTAGTGCAATTACTAAACATAATATTTTGAGGGGTTGTTGCAGGCTGGTTTACAGCCGGAATTTCAGCCGCAAAAATAGGTAATACCAGAAATAATGCTAAAATCAGCAGACTTTTTTTCATCTTATCTCCTAACAAAATTAGTTTAACAGATTTTTAACAAATTGAACTCATTTAACTAATTGAATTACAATTTACCCGATAATATCTATAATTATCTTTATTATCAACATGCCAATTAACCATACTAAAAAAAACATAATCCCTAAAAGAATATTTATGGATGATTTAGAGGAATTAGAAACTTTTGGATCATCTAATACATGTTTCACTTGTTTACTTAATGAAATTTTTTCATCTTGTAGTCTTGCATTAAGCCCTGACATGAAAATATCATTGTTTGAGTCTATTGTGTATGAAAAATTTGGAATCTTTTTAGCTACAGCAAAAATATCATTTATACAAAAGCTTTTAGTTTCTTGTTCTTCGTATTGAAATTCAAAAACTTCATTCATATTTGTAACAACTTTTATATTAATTTTTATATCACAAGGCGAAGAGCCTTTGCTCAGCATTGATGTACTAATTCTTTTTTCTCTGTGTAAAATATTCAACTTAAATTCTAAAATATCACTAAGTTTAATATTTGTTTTTTCTTCTATATCATTATTATAATTACTAAACATTATATTTTCTTTTGATAGTATAAAATAATATAGCCCATTTTTATGTTTTTTCAATGTTTTTATAAACTCATTCCAAAATATCGTCATCGGTATAAAAGTAACGACCTCTGCTTCTAACAAATCAAAACTATGATGAATAACCAGCATAATAAATAAAATTGTACAAAACATTGCTACTATTAAAAATACATAGGGTGATGTATCATCTTGAATTATAACTTTTTTGACTTTTTCTTTCATAGTAGAAGTCTAACATAAGTTTTAGAAGGCTAACTCATTCATTAATAGTATTAATTATCATAGAGATGTGGTATAATAACTTCAAGGGAGAATTTTATGGACGATTTATACAATCAGGAGCTATTAAATTCTATAAGGAATGAAATGACCCATTTATGGGGGTCGATTTTTGCTACATCTGGTGGGGTTATAGCATTAATACTAGGAGAGCTCAACATTCTAAAAGTATTTTTTGTAATTTTTGGCACCTTATTATCATTAGTAATGATTAATGCCTATTTTATAAGAAGAACAGAAGCTATGAATATTTTGAAAAGTATCAAAAACACTTCTCAGAAAGAATTTTCGGAGGTATAAAAATGAATACACATTTTTTAGTAGAATTGTTTGTTATTATTGCATATATTGGTATGGGAATTTTTGCAATCTACAAATACACAAAACAAAATCGAGATTATAAATGGTAAAACCTGAATCGTATGGTGGGGAAATGTGTAAGCGCCACCACCAAAAAACAAAAATCAACGGAGCTGGGTAAGTCGAAAGTTTACCCCAACAAATCAACGGAGAAATAAGTACATATGTTACAAGAAGCAACAAGAGCGATAAATTCAGCATTTAATAATAGTTTTATAAAAAAATTGAGCCAATATCTTCACGATTGTGTGAGAGAAGAAGTTAAAAGTTCTACATTTAGAAACCTAAAAGCAGACAAAGACAATAAATGGATTTTTCTTGATGGAGAAGATACTCTTTTTACACAAGGATTGGAATATTTGCGCTTAGAGGGTTCTGATCCAAAATTAACAGAACTGATGATTCAATCTGAAACGAGCCAAAAAGATAAATATCTTATTTATGGTTATTTATTTTTAGTTGGAAAATCCAAAACCGGTAAAAAGAATGAGTTTTTGACTCCACTTCTTTACGCTCCTTGTAGATTGGAAAGAAATGGTGTGAATATCAATTGTATGTTAACAGATGAATTTTTGTCGCTTAACACAGGTGCCTTAACTGCTCTTATGAAAAAGAGTGATGATGAAGATGAAACTGAACAATTACTGGAAGGACTTCTTGATGTTGTCCCAACTGTTCCGATTACTCAAGAAAAATTAGATATCTTTTTAACAACTCTTAAATCAATCGTTCCGGATATTGATGTATCTTTAAATCCGGAAAATACGGTAAAAGAAGATAATATTACAAAAGATTTATATAATGAAAAAGTAAATTCTGAAAACATTGATGAAATCATTGAGGAAGAAGAAAACGCTAAAAAAACACAAATTAAACTTGATAAAATAAGTTTAACAAAACAATGTGCGATTATTCTTACCAAACGTCCCGCAGTTACAGCAGGTGTTTTGCACGAACTTACTCAAATTGCCGAAAAGCCAAGTGGTATTTATAGAGAAACTGTCCTTAATTTAATAAATGAAGAATATACTCAATCAAAACCGACTGATACACAGCAGAAAACATTAGCGGACTTTTTCCCTGTAACTCCGTTGTCATTATCAGATGCACAGTTAAATGTTGTAAAAAATGTAGAGAATGCGAGATTGGTATCTGTTTTTGGTCCTCCGGGGACAGGTAAATCTCAAACCATCGTAAACCTTGCAGCACATCTAATTGCAAACGGAAAAACTGTTCTTGTAGCTTCAAGAATGGATAAAGCTGTTGATGTTGTTGCTGAAAGATTAAATGAGCTTGGTGCTCCATTTCTGGCATTAAGAGCGGGACGTTTGAATTACCAAAGAGAATTAAGTATGCAACTTCAAGACCTATTGGCTAACAAAGTTGACTTGAATGAAGGCGCTGAAAGCTCTATTCTATGTGATGTTAAAGACATGGAAGAACTTCTTAAAACCATTTCTGATTTAGAAAAAAAATCAGAAAAAATTATCAAGCTTGAAGGTGAGTGGACGGAACTAAAAAGTCAAATTGATTTAGAGCAGCCAATGCATACACATCCGACTTATATAAAATCTGTTTTAAAAGAAGATGAAATAAATCTTGTAGAAAATTCCATCAATGCACTTTGTTCTAATCTTGAAAAATCAGGTTTCTGGTCAGGTATAAAAAATATGTCTGCAATCGGAAATTTAAAAAAAGTTCTTAGAATAAATAATTTTGATGTTAATAACGAAAATATTGCTGTTCTAAAGAATGAATTAGAATTTGCTAAACTCATTTGCAAAGCAAGAAAAATTGAAACAGAAATACAAACAACAGGAAATATTCACGTTCTTTCAGAACAAATAAGAACTTTGAAGAAAAAACAAAAACAGTTAGCTATTGATATCCTTAAATGCAAACGCAGACAGGCATTAAAAGGTTTAATGCAAGACCCGGTAAAAAGACAAAGATTGTTTGTACATTCAAAATCTCTTGTTGAAAGAAAGAAAAATCTACAAAACAGACTTCTTGAAACAGAAGATTTTAAACCGCTTTTGGAAGCATTCCCTTGCTGGTGCGTTACAACTTATGCGGTATCAGGTTCTTTACCTATGAAACCGGGGTTATTTGATGTTGTAATTATTGATGAAGCTTCTCAATGCGATATTGCAAGTTGTTTCCCAATTTTATACAGAGCTAAAAAAGCAGTTGTAGTCGGAGATGACAAACAACTTCCGCACTTATCATTCTTAGAAAAAGCAAAAGAACAGTCTTTCTTATCTCAATACGGAATAAATGACCGTTACCAATTAATGTGGAGATTCAGAACAAATTCAATGTTTGATTTGGCGAATTATTATTCAATGCACCCAGTGCTTTTAGATGAACATTTCAGAAGTTTACCGCCAATTATTAATTTCTCTAATAAAGAATTTTATGGAAATAGAATTAAGGTAATGAGAAGAAACGATAATTCTAAAAAAGTACTTGAAACGGTTGTTGTTCCTGATGGTAAAGTCGATTTTGATGCAACAAGAAATCTTCCGGAAATTGAAGAATTGGTAAAAAGATTACATTCAATTGTAGTAGAAGATGAAAGAAAAAATCCGGATAATCCGGTTTCTATTGGTATTATTTCACCTTTTAGAGCTCAAGTTGAACAGCTTAAGATTTCAGTTTCAAAGGTTTTATCTGAACACATGATGGAAAAACACCAAATTGAAATCGGTACTGCTCACACTTTCCAAGGTGACGAAAGAGATATTATTTTGATTTCTTGGGCTTACGCAAATAATAGCTTCCCTCAAAGTTTGATATTCTTGCAAAAACCGAACTTGTTTAACGTTGCAATTACAAGAGCAAGATATCAGATGATTAATTTTATTTCTAAAAATCCGAGAGAATTGCCGGAAGGCATTTTGAGAAGTTATTTGGGTTTTGTTGAAGAATACGAAAACAGATTTGCACTCGCAAATTCTGATGACTTTGATGAAAACATATATAAAAACTCGTTTGAAAAAGAAGTCGCTCAAGCTTTCCGTGATTTAGGACACGAAGTTACTTGCGGAGTTGATATAGCAGGCTTAAGCGCTGATTTGCTGGTTGATAATAAATTTGTAATTGAATGTGACGGAGTTGAAGATAAAACTCCTTTAAAAATTTCAAACATGAAAAAACAAGCAATAATCGAACGTTCGGGGCTAAAAGTTTATCGAATCTCAAAACGAGAATGGAGCTATTCATCTAAGGCTTGTATAAATAGGATACTTAGTCTTTAGGTCTTTAGGTCGTTAAGTCATTAAGTTCTTATAAAATATTTTATTTACAATTGCGTCATATCTTAAGTTTTATACATTATATGAGCGTAAGCGAATTATATGAACTTAACGTACTAACGACTTAAAGACTTAGCGACTTTATCAATACGAACTTAACGACTTAACGTCCTAACGACTTAGCGACTTCCTTTAACAATTCTAAACATTTATTACCCCAAAAACAGTGTTTGTAATATAATTTACATGTGGTTTTTAGAAACAAGAAAGGAAGAGATCATGAACGTTTTAGACAAAATCATGAAACCAAAATCAATTGCGGTTGTTGGCGCTTCAACAAAAGAACACACAATTGGTTCTGACATTATGAAAAGATTACAAGAATACAAATTCAACGGTAACATTTATCCGGTTAACCCAAAAGGCGGAGTTATCGAAGGATTACAAGCATACACTTCAGTTTTGGAAATCCCTGGTGAAGTTGATTTAGCAATCATTGTTGTAAATGCAAAATTTGTACTTTCAACAATTGACCAATGCCACGAAAAAGGCATCAAAGGTCTTTGTATCATTACAGCTGGTTTCAAAGAAACCGGTAAAGAAGGTGCTGAAGCAGAAAAACAATTACTTGCAAAAGTTAGAGAATACGGTATGAGATGTGTGGGTCCTAACTGCTTAGGTGTTGTAAACACTCACCCAGACGTTAGAATGGACGGATGTTTTGCTGAATCATTACCGGAACGTGGTAATATCGGTTTTGTATCTCAATCAGGTGCTTTAGGTGGCGGTATTTTAAATATCCTTAAAGACTTGAACCTTGGTTTTGCACAATTCATTTCTATCGGTAACCAAGCTGATGTTAACGCTGAAACAGCTTTAGAATACTGGGAAGATGAAAAAGACGTAGAACAAATTCTACTTTATATGGAATCAATCCAAAATCCGGCTAACTTCAGAAAATTAGCTTCAAGAATTTCTAAAAAGAAACCTATTTTAGCATTGAAAGCTGGACGTTCTGCAGCCGGTGCTAGCGCAGCATCTTCACACACAGGTTCTTTGGCTGGTGCTGATAAAGCTGCAAACGCATTGTTGAACCAATCTGGTGTAATCAGAGAATACTCTCTACAAGATTTGTTCGCAACAGCAAAAGTTTTTGCTAACTGCCCAATTCCAAAGGGTGACAGAGTTGCTATTATCACAAACTCAGGTGGTCCTGGTATCATGGCTACAGATGCTATCTGCGAACATGGTATGCAAATCGCTAAGATTTCTGATGAAACAAAAGAAAAATTAAGAAGCTTCTTGCCTTCTGCAGCATCAGTTAAAAACCCTATCGATATGATTGCTTCTGCACCTATCGAACACTACAAACAAACATTAGAAACAGTTATTGCTGATGAAAACGTTGATATGATTATTACAATCTATCTTCCATTCTTAGGCTTGAAAGATATTGATGTTGCTAAAGCTCTTATGGAAATCAAAGCTGAACACCCAGAAAAACCTGTTATCGGTGTATTCATGACTAAGTCAGAATTCTTCTCTGCATTATCAGACATGAAAGTTAACATGCCATTCTTTATGTACGCAGAAGAAGCTGCAGATGGTTTGAACAGATTGAACCAACAAAGAAAATGGATGGAAAGACCTGAAGGTAAAATCCCTACATTCGATGTTGATTACAAACGTGCTCAAGAAATCATTGCTAAATCAGTTAACGAAGGCAGAGCTCAATTGACAACTCGTGAATCTATTGATGTATTAGATGCTTACGGTATCAGAGTATGTAAATCTGGTTTTGCGAAATCTGAAGATGAAGCTGTTTCAATCGCTGATTCTATCGGATACCCAGTTGTAATGAAAATGACTTCTAAAACAACTTCTCACAAAACTGATGTTGGCGGTGTAAGAGTTAACATTCAATCTGCTGAACAATTAAGAGCTGAATATCAAGACTTGATTGCTAAGTTAACTGAAAAAGGACTTCTTGAAGGCTTGGAAGGTGTTATCATCCAAGAAATGGTTAAAGGTAACAGAGAAATGGTTTGCGGTATCGCAACAGACCCTCAATACGGCCCAATGATGATGTTTGGTTTAGGCGGTGTATTCATCGAAGTTATGAAAGACGTAACATTCAGAATCGCTCCTCTAACAGATGTTGACGCTAAAGAAATGATTAAATCAGTTAAAGCATACAAATTGTTAGAAGGTGCTAGAGGTACTAAACCTGCTCAAATGGAACAAATCGAAGAAACATTGTTGAGATTATCTCAATTAGTTCACGATTTCAAATTCATCGACGAATTAGACATCAACCCATTGTTGATATCTGAAAAAACTGGTGAAGGTATTGCAGTAGACGGACGTATCAAAGTTAGAATGGAAGAAGCTCAACAAGCTTTGAACTATTCTTGCAAAGATGGCGTTTGCGCTTGCAGCCTATAATCCGTTAGGATAAAACAAAATTAAGAAGGGGAAACATAAGTTTTCCCTTCTTTTTTATTATTGAAAAAGAGCAGAACATTTGCTAAAATTATCTTAGAATATTTATCAGGAGTTTCTGTATGAAAAATAAAAAGAAAGTTTTAACAGTTCTATTTGCTGCAATTTTAGCATTTATTGCAGTGTTTTTTATATTCAGATTTGAGCATAAAAAAACAGAACAAGTAACTCCTGAGCAAAAAATAGAAGAGCAAAACGAGATTCTTGATACAACAGAAGTTAAAAATGAAGATAATAAGCAAATTATCGAACAAAACGTTAAGGAAGCCATAAAAGTTCAAGAAAACAAAACAAATGTAAAACAAGCAATCAAGCCAACAACAAAAAAAGGAACGGTAAAAGTTCCGGTTTTGAAACCAACAGAAGAAAAAGGAACAATACAAGGCAAAACGACTAAAACAGAAGAAGATGTCGTTAAACCTGACGAATTAGAAAAAGAAGTTGTAGTTCCTGTAAAGTATGTTACCAGAAACACTTACAGATACATTTATACACCGGCTAAGTTTAAGAAGAAATAACGATTATTATGAATACAAGAAAAAGCATCTCTACCGCCCTAGTTAGGGAGGTCGCAGTCGTTCTTGAGCTCGGCGAAAGTTACGAATGCGCGTGGGTTTTAGGAAGTTGAAAATGGACAGTGGAAAGTTGAAAGTAATATTAAAATTTCCATTAACATATATGTTCATATTAAATAGTCGTAGGTCAGCTTTACCAAGCTGACAAAAACATAAAAAACTTAAAAAAATATTTGGTCGGATTAGTAAATCCGACCTACTTTTTGTTCGATAAATTTCATTATTAATAGTGCGTCTTTGTGAGCGGAAGCGAAACACTCCAGTCATTCGGCTTGTAAGTTCACTTTAAATCTCTAAATTGTCACACTTTACATCACAATTACTTGTTTATTGTTTAATAAATGACAACAACTTTATTTCTAAAAAATATGTGATGTGCTTCTATAAGTTGGCACATCACATATTTAATCTAATTAATCTTCAAGCTTATCCCTGTAAGCTTCATTAATTTCATCTATATTATCTTTAACACGTTCTTGATATTTTTTAACACGTTCTTGATATTTATCAGCTTTTTTCATATCATTTTCAGCTAGCTCTTTATTATATTTTCTTTTTGCTTTCAATAGTCTTCTTAGATTTTTTCTACCTTTAAAGCGTCCTACTTCACGTAACTCACGCAAAACATTACCTATATCGTCGTCAGTATTAGCTTCCTGTACTTTTTTAGTTATTTCTAATTTTTTATTCTGCGGTATATCACGTTCTTCTTGACTATTTTCTTGAACAACATTGTCATTCTTCTTTTCGCCATCAACTTGACCAACGGTATCATTTTTAGAATCTTTGACGTTCTTAGAATTGTTAGCATTGTCAGACTGAGCAGGTGCCGGTTGTTCCGGAGCTACACTACTGTCACCTTTGGCATTACTATCTGGAGTATTTGTTTTTGGAGTAGTTGGTGCGGATGGAGCCGGTGCATTTCCACCATCTTTTTGTTCCGCAGCCGGAGCCTGTGGATCTGTTGCTGGCGGTTGTGTTTCCTGTTCAGGTTCGGATGCTGGTGCATCTTCTGAATCTTTGATATTATTTGAAGCATCATCCGAATTTGTTTCGTCAGCATCGCCTGATTCTTCAGGATTTTCAACGTCACTATTATCTTCCGGATTAGCAACTTCTTCTTGATCACCGCTTTCTTGAACAGGTGGTTCTTCTGCAACTTCATTTTCTGAATCAACTTCACTACTTTCTTCTACAATAGAATTTTCTTGAACAGGAGGTTCTGCATAAGCATATTGCTGATTTGGATCTAATGTTGAATTTAATGCATCTTCTAACGGTTTAACAAGTTTTTCGTCTGCTAATTTTACGGCATTCAAACCGCCTAATGTTGGAGTTTTCATATCTTTAACATTGTCGAATAAATTATTTGAATAACCTGTTTTAGAAGTTTTTGACTCGTTTTTTGGAGTTTCTTTTGGCGCAGATTTTGATGCAGCAGCTTCTAACTCTGCTTTTCGTTTATTCAATTTTTCAAGTAATTTAAGCTTATCAGCATTAGACAATTTGTTGAATTCAGGATTGTTAGACAATTTTGCTTGAACTTTTGATAAGTCATCAGTCTTTGCAATCATATCTTCGAATTTTGCAAAACTGTTTTCTGAATTTGGCGATTTTGTTTGTGAAGAAACATCAGATTGTAATTTTGCATTAGTTAAATCTGCTTTTTTCTTATCTAATAATTCTTGCAATGTTCTTCTTTGAGAACGAATTTGTAATGAATTAATACGTTTTTCTAAAATACCAATTTGAGGGTCATCAATTGTAGTTATATCGTCTAAAGCATCTATTAAATTCTGTTTTGCTTCATTAAATTTTTCTTTACCTAATCTAACTGTCCTTGGAGGTGCAACTTCATTAGGATTATTACAATTTCTTGTTGCTTTTTCAAAGGCTGATTCATTTTGTGGTGTTGTATATTTTTTTGTTCTTGTCGTTTCTTTTTGTGTAAGTGAAACATTATCTTCTGTTTTTGCTGCTGCTTCTAACTCAACTTTTCGTTTATTCAATTTTTCAAGTAGCTTAAGTTTATCAGCATTTGACAATTTGTTGAATTCAGGATTGTTGGACAATTTTGCTTGAACTTTTGATAAGTCATCAGATTTAGCAATCATATCTTCGAATTTCGCAAATGTATTTTTCATATCAACAATTTCAATTTCACGTTGATTAATTTTAGCAATAAGTTGACGTTGTTCTGCTTGAGACAATTTATTGAATTCTGGGTTATTTGAAAGTTTGGCACGAACTTGTGACATATCATCAGACTTTGCAATCATGTCTTCGAATTTTGCAAAACTGTTCTTTGTATTTTGTGATTTATGCTCATCAAGTTTCTGCTTTTTACCAATACTATTTTCATTTGCTTCTTTAATGCCAGAAGTATTTTTTAGTTGACTATATCCTTCTATACCATTATCATAAAGCTTACCATTATTAACATCTGAATAATATTTTGCATAGTTTTCTACATGACCTTTTGTAATATTAGAAGTTTTATTGTGCATAGCATCATAAATTGCGCTTGTACCATCTTCAAATTTTACAACATTCCAAGCATGACCGCCACTTACATAACCATCTGCAAAATTACCACGCTGTAACTCAATATGTAAACCAACCTCATCACCTAAAATTTTTGATAACAAACTTCTATGTCTACAAACTGCAACAGGTGCATTTTCATTAACAATATCACCTAGTAAAATTTCTTTATTTTTATTTTTTTCAAACCAAATTTTTCTATTACCTTTCTGCGAATATTGTTTACCACATTTTTCATAAACATATTCCTGTATAAATGCAGCTTTTCTTTTTGGGCTCATTCCGGAAGTTTTAGCCTTAACTTCTTTTATCATATTTTGTAAAGCAATGTCTTTTGCTCTATCAACAACAATGATTTCTCTTGAAGATGTAATGTGACCATTTTCATCAAAATAAGCTTTTCGTCCACCATCTTTATATCCATCAACGATATACTCATCACAATCGATTTTATGTTCTACATTGAATTTATTTGATTGTGCAATCGGATTACTTGTTTTAGTTGTTTTTACAATATTTCCGTCTAAGTCTTTAATAACAGTTTCTACTTGTCCATTTTCTAATGTTCGGACTTCTTTTGTATAAACAGTTTTTCCATCTTTTATATAAGCACTTTTTTGTACTCCATTAGAATTACCTAAACTTTGTTCTGATAATTCTTTTAAATTAGGTTCAACAAATGATTGTGATTTTCTTTTAAATACACCTCTTATTTTTGCTTTTGCACCATCAATAGCAGGTTTAACTTTATTATCATAGAAAGAACCGCCATTTTCAGCTTTTTGAGCTTTCTTTTCAAGTTTTGCTTTACGTTTATCAAACGCAGCTTTTCCTTCTTCTGTAAAAGCTTCTCTATCCATTTGTTTTAATTCATCAAGAGATGCTTTTTTGATTTCTTTCTTTTCAAATTCAGTTTTCTTCATATCAAAAACTTTTTGCTTTTTAGCAGGCAAAACTTCTCTATCGACTTGTTTAATGTCTTTTAAAGTTTTTGCTTTATCTAATCCAAGTTCTGCTTTTTGGCGTTTTCCTGCATCCAAAACTCCAGGATATTGCGCATCATTTTTTTCAAAGAATTTTGTAGCAACTTTTGCTTTTTGCGCCTTAGTCAAATCTTTGTCGTTCTTAATTGCATCAAGTAATTGCGCAACTTGATTTTTATCTGTTGTTTTTTCAATTAATGATTCGTATTGTTGAACCTTATTTTCTTTTGGCATATCAGCCAAGTTTTGTTTAAATTTTGCATTCGCTTCTTGTTGAGCCTTAGCTTGTTCTGGAGTTAGAGCCGGTGTACCTTGTGGATTTTCTTTAAAGCTATTTTTCCATTCTTTAATATTACCTTTTATTTTAGCTCTGCCTTTTTTAGTAATTAATCTTGCTCCACCTCTTAGTGTACCTCTAACAAGTCTTACCGGCTCCATTACAGTTTCTTTAGCAAGTTTTAATGGTGCTTTAGCAACATCTGCAACTTTAGTTTTTAATGAATTGTTTTTGTGATAGTCACCTACACCTTTTTTTAATGCTTTCCAGCCAACAGTTTCACTAAAACCACTTCTTGTATTTGAAATTCTATCACGCAAACCAACTTTGCCTTTTGCCATAAGTGTTGCGTTGTTTTTGGTTTCAATAGCTTTAGCAGTATTTCTGGCAGTTGCATGTGTTTTTGGTGCATTCTTAACTGAACCTTTTACCATCATTAATGACATACCAACTTGTGCACCGCCGGCACCTTTCTTCTTCCAGTTTTCCATTCTTTCGTTATTGGATAATAAAACATTTTTATTTTCTTCATTGGCATCATACATTTGTTTACCACCTTGATAACCAAATAATCCGGCAATGCCAAGTTGAGTTCCAACACCTACTACAGTACCAATCGTAGCCGCAGTACCTGCACCAATACCAACAGCTGCAGCACCTGCAGCAGCAACAGGAGCTGCTAATACACAGACTGTTGCTATTGCGCCACCAACAAGTACAGTAGTGCAAGTTCTTGATAAACTAAATTTTCTATTAGTTTTAGGTGAACCATCTTTATTTTTTTCAGTAATTGGTTTTCCTTTTTGATCCAATAAAATTCTACCATTTTTATCTTTTTTATAAACCGGCACTTCTTCTGAAACCATGTCTGCAAACATGCTGCCAATACCACTTGCTGCATTTTTAGTTTTTGCCCACCAGTCATATTTAGCTATCTTGCCATCACTATCTATATAAGCTTTTTCTATATCAAGAAAAGCTCGTTCAGAAATTTCTTTACCATTTGCTTCAAAGTATTTTCTTTGTCCGCCTTTAATTTCAACAAAATATCTTCCGGTTTTAGAATCTTTTACTGTTTGTCTAAATTTTGTAGCGTACTTATGTGATACGTTTTTTGCATCTCTAGCTATATATCTTTTGCTTTTTGCATTATATACACAATTTGCACCTTTTTGAAATTGTTCTTTTGTTATACGTTGGTTATCTTTGTAATAAAGAGTATTATAATTATCATCAACCATTGTAAAATAAGAAGAATTGCCTACTACATAATATTTTTTGTTTGGTTCAAAACCATTTTTCTTATTATACTTTTTAGCTTCAGCAGATTTTTTCGCAGCAGTATCAAAAATTGACTTACCATTCTGTTTGATTTCACGATAACCCTTAGGTCCTTTTTGGTAATACTTGCCATTTTCTGCCTTAATAATGTTATTAGTGGCATCGGCTGCGGTAAAATTTATAACCTTACCATTAACATTGATTTTTCCCATTTTCCAGAACTCCTTAAATTTTTACATCTTATTACTGTAGTTATCGGCACTTTGAGTGGAAAACTTTAATCAAATTTCACTTCCTCTAGAGGAAGTCTTAGGTATTACATACCTAAGACTTGCATTTCTATTGTTTTTCAATCAATTGTAACAATTTCTCAAAATTCTTAACAAAAGAAATTATATTAAAATATATAAACTTTTAATTTAATCATTTTACACTCTCTTATCAGGTGATATAAATTTTTTGCCAAGAAAATAGAATAAGTAAGGTAGAAAACTCCCCCCCTCAAAGTCTTGAAAATACAAGTGTCGGTTATTCCCTCTCCTAGCAGGAGAGGGCTAGGGTGAGGTAGAGTCTATATCACAAAGAGGAGATAATTTTGAAAAACAAAATAATATCATTAGTTTTACTATTGTTGTTAGCGTTCAATAACTTAGGCGCGGTAACATTTGCAAAAGAAGATATTCAAGCAGTTCAAACAGAGGCGCACAGATATCCGGATTACGCAAAAATGTATGTCGGCGAAGACAAGTTTGAAGGGTTTAACCGTAAAATGTTTAACTTAAATCGCAAGCTCAACAAGTTTGTAGCACGCCCTGTGCATATACTTTGGTCATCTATTATGCCCAAATACGGAATGGACAGGATTAGAAATGCTTACAACAACATTGAATACCCTAAACGGCTTGCAAGTTGCATAATTCAGCGTGACGGAGATGGTATAAAAAAAGAAACTGTAAGATTTTTAACCAATTCTACAATCGGTTTGGGCGGCTTGTTTGACCCAGCAGAGAAGATTTTCAAGGTTAAACCGACTAATGAAAACATGGAACAAGCATTATGTAAATGCAAAATGTGTTCCGGTTCTTACCTTGTTATGCCCTGCCTTAACGCTTGCACTCCTCGTTCGCTATGCGGACGTGCTCTGGAAGCTGCACTTGACCCTTCTGTATATTTAGCGACACCACTTACCGCTTTAGTAAAATTCGGTTTGATGGTCAACAGAACTTCTTACATGCAGCCTTTAGCCAAAATGATTGAGAGCGATTATGCCGACCCTTATGACATACAAAAGAAATTGTACGGGATGGAAAATTATATCAGGAATTCCAATCTCGACCGAAAAGATTTACTGACTACAAATGCAGAAATTATAGAAGAAATCGCTAAAGAAGTTCAAGCTCCGGAAATAGCCGAAAATGCCGACGAGAGCCAAGAGAATGGTATAACAGGTGCGGCTGCCGCAATTGAAAATATTGAAGACATTGAAATTATTAAAAAAGAACCATTAAAGGTTGATATAGAGCTTGCCGATTTCAACGCGCAAACTCCAATTGTAGATTCTATGCGCACAGCACTTTTTGATAACCCTGATATAAATAAATCTATTTGGAACGAACTTTCTATCTGGAACAGAAGTTTTGCAAAACGTATCAAAACAGGCTCTGTAAATATTGCGGAGGGGCGAGATGATTATAAATTCCGCTACATTTTGCAAAAAGATAAAACTTCCCCGCTTGTAATACTTTATCCATCAATCGGAGAAGGTTCTAATGCGCATCATTCAACCGTATTTGCCAAAATATTTTATGATGAAGGGTATTCTGTAGTAATGCAAGGAAGTCATTTCCATTGGGAATTTGTAAAAAGTATGCCGAGTGGTTATTGCCCAGGGATTCCTGCACAAGATAGTGATTATATAAAACTTGTGACAACAAAAATCCTTGAGAATTTGCAAGAAAAATATGATTATGAACCAAGAGAAAAAGTTGTTGTAGGGACTTCTTTTGGCGCTTTGGCAACATTATTTTTGGCAGACAAAGAAAGCAAGAATAACACACTTAATATAAATAAATTTATAGCGATATCTCCACCTATAGAGTTGATTTACGCTTTAGAACAATTAGATAAAAACAGCGATGAGTTCGATAAAAACTCTCCGGAAGTTAAGCACAAAACTGCCGTAACTGCTGCAAAGATTTTACAGCTTACACAAGTAAAAGATGCGCCGGATTTCAAAATAGATACACTTCCGTTTAGCGAAGAAGAAGGAAAGCTAATCACGACGTTTATACTAAGACAAAAGCTTTCTGACTTGATTTATGCAATAGAAAATATTGCAACCGGTAAAAAAACAGATTTCTATGAAGCATTTAATAACATGAGCTATCACGATTACGCACAAAAATATTTGCTAAAGGATAGCGTGCTCACGATTGATGATTTGCGTTACGAAACGAGTTTATTCTCTCTCGCAGATTATCTAAAAAATAATAACAACTACAGTATTTACCATTCTCTTGATGATTTCTTTACTAACAAAAATCAGATAACAAAGCTCAAAAATATTACAGGAAAACATCTTATTGCTTTATCGAACGGTTCACACTTGGGATTCTTGTACAGAAAAGAATTTCTTGATGCTCTGAAGCGGGATGTAGAAGGTAATGGCAATTAATTCACTCGATAATTGTTATAAAAATCATTAATCGATACCCACCCGCATTCGTAGCTCACTAACGTTCACACGACTGCGACCTCCCTAACTAGGGAGATTTATATTCTTGCTTGAGTAATACATTCTATTGGAGTATAATACTTGCGAAATGTACGACAAACTATTTAATGCTTTAGCAAAATCAACATTCAGGAGTCGATTTAAACTCAAAGAAAAAGACAAAGAGTATCTTAACCAAAAAGGGATTGATACAATACGTTCGCACGCAAAAGATTTTATATCAAAAAGGCTTGCACCGGCTGAAATCCCAAATGACGGTAAACAAACACCGATGCGTGGTCATCCGGTATTTATTGCACAGCATGCAACTGCAACCTGCTGTCGAGGATGTTTAGAAAAATGGCACAAGATTCCAAAAGGCAGAGTGTTGACGGAACAAGAACAAGAATATGTTGCAAATGTAATTATGGAATGGATAAAACGACAATGAGCGATTATAAAACAAACGTTATGAGAATGCTGGATAAAGCTAAGATAAATTACAAACACTACACTTATGCCGATACAGACGCTATAAGCGGAGTAGAAGTCGCAACGGTTCTTAATCAAAACCCAGATAGAGTGTTTAAGACTCTTGTTACGGTTGCGAAATCCGGCAATCATTATGTTTTTATGATTCCTGTCGCAGAAGAATTGGATTTAAAAAAAGCAGCGCACACTGTCGGAGAAAAATCGGTTGAAATGTTAAAAAGCAAAGAGCTTTTACCACTAACCGGTTATATTCACGGCGGATGTTCTCCGATTGGAATGAAAAAATTTTTCAGAACTGTAGTTGACTCGTCCGCATTAAACTTTGATACAATAATGTTTTCTGCCGGCAAAATCGGATATCAAGTAGAGCTTGCACCTAAAGATTTGGAAAAAGTTATTAGGGTGGAATTTGGAGAAATAGCAGTTTAGATGATTAGAGTCATAAAGGCTTAACCATTTAGACCAATATTTGAGCTAAACATCTACGCATCCACGCATCTATTAGCATTTATCAGCTACTTAACTTCTGATTGAATAACATTTCCATTAAAGTATTTATTTGCGACACTAATAATATCAGAAGCAGTTACTTCGTCAATCATTTTTATGTATTCATTCAAGAAATCATATCCGAATCCGTAAGTTTCAAACAAGCCGATATTGGTTGCTTTTTCTGAATTTGTTTCCATTGCAATAACAAAGCTGCCTTTCAGTCTGTCTTTAGCGTCTTTAAGTTCTGTATCTGATACAAACTCCATTTTAAAACGTTCAATTTCTGCTAAAATTTTCTTTCTGGAATAATTTAACGTTTCAGGATTTGTTCCAATATAGCTCATAAAAGTTCCGCCAAGCATTTTAGGTGAATAGCTGGAGCCCAATTGATAAGCTAATCCATCTTGTTCTCTAAGATTGCGGAATAATCTTGAGCTCATACCGGAACCTAATATTGTGTTCATAACTTTTAAAGTGACAAAATCTTTTTTATTCTGAACACCTGTCGTTTGCCAACCCAAGAATAACCACGCAGTTTGCAAATCTTTGATGTTTTGCGAAACACTCTTTGGCGCAGTAACTTTCGTTACGTGGTAATTGTTATAATTTACAGCCGGATTATTTTTGTTTTTCAAAATACGACCGAAATCAGCAATCATTTTGTCAGAATCAACATTACCATTAATAGATACGATTACATTTTTTGAATCCAAGATTTTGTTGTAATAATTAACAATATCGCTCTTTTGAACAGTTGGCAAAGTTTTTTCTAATATTTTGTTTGAATGTGAATAAACACTATTTTCAAAAATTATTGTTTTAAAATTTTCTAAAGCGATATTCATAGGAACATCACGTCTTTGTTTAATTTTGTTCAGAATTTCTGTTCTTTTTTTCTCAATTTCATAATCGTCAAATGTTGAATTATTGATTATTTCATCAAGAATTTCCATTGTTTTTTCTATCTGCGCAGTCGTTGTCTGAACGTTAATAGAGAAAAAGTCTTCGCTGCAAACCGGCTCAATTATAATACCGTTTTCATCAAGAATTTGAGCAAGTTCTTGTGCTGAATATTTTTTTGTACCTTTTAACATAACTGCAGCAGCCAATGTTCCTTCTCCAGAAATTTTTTCTAAGAATTCTCCACCTTTTGCAATAATACTCATTGCAATTATGTCATTGTTTTTATTTTGGTTTATCAAAAGTGTAGAACCGTTATCAACCTTATATTTTACTGTTCCATTATTTTCTGAAATCTTTTCTGCGGTATGAGTTTTTGTATCCTTATTTTCAACAGCATTTTTCATAGATTCCGGAAGTATTATTGATACGGCACTTCTGTTAACTCCCAAATACTTTCTGGCAGCAGCCACAACATCTTGCGCTGTAACTTTTTTGATACTATCCACATAAGTATCGTAGAGATTTGAACTATTTGTAAGTGCCATAATATAACCAAGCTCATTGGAAATATTTGAAGTTGATTCTCTTGAATAATAAGTATCTTGGATGATTATATTTTTTGCACGTTGTAATTCTTCATCTGTAATTCCGTATTTTTGCATATTAGCAATTTCATCAAAAATTGCTTTTTCTAATTTTTCTTGACTAGCCGGTGTAAAATTGGATGTTATATAAAATATTCCATCATCTCTATAACTTCCGTTAGAAGCAGATATTGAGTATGCCAAACCTTTTTGTTCTTTAATATCTCGATATAATCTGGAAGATTTACCGCCGCCTAAAATTTCTGCTAAAACATCAAGCGCAAATGTTTCGGAATTTGTAATATCTACACCTCTAAATCCAATCATCATGTATCCGGATTGAGTATCCGTATAATCAACTTTGCGTTTTTGCGCTGTTAGCGGAGCTTCTTTTTTGAAAACTTTTTTTATCGGCTTTTTATAACCTTGATTAAAATTTTGTTGTATTTTTGAAACAGCTTTTTCCGGTTCCACATTCCCAACAACAAGCGTTACCATATTAGAAGGAGCATAATAATTATTAAAATAATCAATAATCTCTTCTCTTCTTATTGTTCCAATTATATCAGTTGTACCGATAACCTTCCTTTTATAAGGATGTTTTGAATACATTAAATCGTTCAAGTTATCGTAAACTTTTTTAGAAGGTGTATTACCATCCTTCGCAATTTCTTCTAATACAACTTTACGCTCTTTTTCTAATTCTTTGCGTGGAATTTGCGGATTAAGCAACATATCAGAATGCAAGTCCATTGCCGTTTCAAAATATTCTGACGGAATTGTAATATAATAATGCGTAAAATCCTTGCTGGTAGCTGCGTTTACAATAGCACCTTTTGATTCCAAAATCCTATCCATATCACCTGTAGGGTGTGCTTTTGTACCTTTAAAAAAAAGGTGTTCTAAAAAGTGCGCAACTCCATTGTTTGTATCAGTTTCATTAATAGAACCCGTTTTAATCCAAGTATCTATTGTAACAATTGGATTATCTTTTATCGGATATACAACAACAGTTTGACCGTTAGGAAGTTTTTGAACGGTGTAATCAGCAGCCCAAACCGTTGCAGTAAGTAAAAATAACGTACATATTATTAAAAGTTTTTTCATCAACAATCACCCCATCATAAACATAATATATTCATACCACAATTTTTTCTATCATACCAGTGGGCACATATATGTAAGTAAAAAGTTCTTTTAACAATTAATGGGTAATATTATAAAGTATTTACATCATTGCAAACAGAAACGAAGTAATCCCGTCATTTATGTTGTATGTTTTGAAGGAGCGCCTTAAAAATTTTTAGACACTTTGCTAAATTATTTGAAACAAATTGATAAGTAATAAACTTTAACATTTCTAATAGTTCACGCTTCTTCCTTAAGAGGAGAAGCGTGAACTATGTAACAGAAATGTAAAAAATTTGTTTATTATGAATCTTTGGGTTAATATTAGAGTATGAATATGGGGAAAATAGTCGTTGTTGATGATGAAAAAATTGTTACTTCCGCTTTTAAAACTCTTTTAAAAGTTGAAGGTTTTTCTGATGCGCATTTTTTTAACAGTCCCAAAGAAGCTATAGAATTTCTTAAAACAAACGTACCAGACTTAGTTATATCAGATTTTTTGATGCCGGAGATGAATGGTCTGGAATTTTTGACCGAAGTTAAAAAAATGTATCCGGAAGTTAGTAAAATTTTATTGACAGGTTATGCTGATAAAGAGAATGCAATAAAAGCAATTAATGAAGTCGGGTTATACAGATATATAGAAAAACCTTGGGATAATGATGATTTAATCCTAAATATCAAAAACGGTATCGAGAGAAGTTATTTGTTGAGCGAACTTCGTAAGAAAATTGCAGAATTAGAAGTTGCCAAAAAAGAATTAGAAAAATATTCTCACAATCTTGAACAAATTGTTGAAGAACGAACTGCGGATTTAAGACAGTCTAATGCAAAGTTAGAAGGATTATTCAACTATTGCGCAGACGGAATCGTTATTATCAACGAAGACGGAATAATTGAACAGGTCAATCCGGCATGCGAAAGTCTGATTGGTTTAGTTGGTAGCAAGCTTGTTATGTCATCAATAGATGATTTTCTTTTTAGCAAAAAAACTTTTATTTCAAAAGAACTCCACAAACTTGATGACAGAGAACTTTTATTAAGAGAATTCTATATAAAAAATCCATTAAGCAATATTGAAATTCCTGTAGAAATCAGTTTTGCGAGAATTAATCCTGATGATGAGTTTAAGCGTTTTGTGGGTGTTATAAGAGATGTAACCGAGCAGAAAAAATCAGACAAGTTGCGTGATGATTTCATTGCAACACTTACGCACGATTTGAGAACTCCGCTTCTTGCAGCGATTCAAACGCTTACATTTTTTCTGGATGGAGCGCTCGGAGAATTGGACGAAAAACAAAAATTACTTTTGTCTACAATGCAAAAGAGCAATGAGGATTTGTTAGGGCTTGTAAATGCACTTTTGGAAGTCTATAAGTATGATGCAGACAAATTAACATTAACAAAAACTAATTTTAATATTTATAATTTGGTTGAGCAGGTTTATAACGAACTTTTACCGCTTGCGCAAAAAAAGAATATTGATTTTGAAATCAATTGCAATAATAAAAAGCTTGAAATTAATGCGGATAGAAGTGAAATACGACGTGTAATATGTAATCTTTGCGGTAATGCTATTAATTATACTCAAGAAAGTGGCAAAGTCGTTATAACATTGAAATGTGAAGCAAAGGATTTAATCTTCTCTGTATCTGATAACGGTAGTGGAATTCCGCAAGAAGATATTCCAAATATGTTCCAAAGATTTTCTCAAGGAACAAGCAAAAAACGTTCTACCGGAACAGGGTTGGGGTTGTATTTATCTCGCCAAATCATAGAATCACACGGCGGGAAAATTTGGCTGGAAAGCAGTTTGAATAAAGGTAGCGAATTCTCATTCCTCCTTACGGATACTGTAGTAGGTGGTATTGAAGAAAAAGAAGGAAGTTTAGTATGATAAATGTACTGCTGGTAGAAGATCATGAACTTTATAGAATGGGACTTTCAATGCTTTTAAGCAAGGCAGAAGGTATAACTCTTTGCGCAGAAGCTGCTGATGGTTTGGAAGGTATAAAATCTGCCAGAGAAAATAATCCGGACGTTATTCTTATGGACATCGGGCTTCCAAATATTGACGGCATTGAAGCTACACAAAGAATAAAAGATTTTAATCCTGATGTTAAAATATTGATTTTCACATCTCGTGACAGTGAAAATGATGTATTCGAAGCCTTTAAAGCCGGCGCAGACGGTTATATTATGAAAGGTGCAACTCCTGAACAAACAATTTCTGCTATTAAAGCTGTAAATGAAGGTATTGGTTGGATTGACCCAAATATCGCAAAGATGGTATTTTCTAATTTACAAAGACCGCAAGTTCAAATTGTTTCAACTCCGGAAATAAAAAAAGCACCAAATTCTTACGGCTTAACAGAAAGAGAGTTAGATGTATTAGAGCTTATGGTTGAAGGACTTTCTAATCCGCAAATTGCTGATAAACTGGTAATTACAAGAGCTACTGCCAAAGCACACGTTCATAGTATTTTACAAAAACTTTGTGTAACATCAAGAACTCAAGCAACTGTTACTGCTATGAAAGAAGGATTGGTTTAGATGTTAGAGGCAATGGCGGGTGCCGTTATGGCGCTAAAAGTACATTTTCACCAATTAAAATATCCGTTTATGAAAAAACAGGATAGAATTGTTGCGGAAACGATTTATAGAAATGAAGTTGACAAAGTCGGTGAAACAGAAAAATATGAAAAAAGTCGTTTGCCGGAATCCGGATATATGACTGTTGCTGAATATGAAGCAAAGTCACGTGGACAAAGTAAAAGAGAAATTAGTGCAAAAATTCTTGATGAAGCTGAGATGCCAAAAGATTCCAATATGGTTTATATTCCGCAAAAGAAATTTAAACTTGTAAAATATAATGACCCTGTTGGTAGTCCTGAATTGACTTTACCAAGAAAACTTAACTTTGACAGACAAATTAATGCACAAGGGATTGTGTCAGGTGATTATACAAAATTGGTTTATCCATCTGTTTATTATTACGCACAATCAGATTGCACAAGTTGTGATTTGTTTTTAATTAATCTTGATTCTACGTTGAACAATTTGGAAAAAGTTAAGAAAGCTAACATTTTAAACAAGGTTGAAACACCACTTATTTCTACTTCTAAAGATATTGATACAAAATTTATATTTAGGACATTGACTCCGATTGATTTTTCAGCAGACAATACCAAACTTGTTGTAAAAGAAAAAGTTGGTCACAGGCACGACGGAATTTGGAAAACTGATTTGTGGGTGTATGACTTCTCTAAAAATGAAGCACGCAAACTTCCGCAAATTCGTGATGCAATTGTTAATTATTGGGCAATGGCAGGCGGTGTAGATTTTGACGAAAAGCGCTGGGATATTTACCCAATGGGATTTGATGCTAATGATGAAAACCGAATTGTCGTGTGTGCCTACGCTTACACTGGAGAAGTACCAAAATTTTTAGGAACTTGGAGTATTGATGTTTATGGAGAAAATTCTAAGTTAGAATCTTTAACCGGTGCAAGTTTTCCTGTTGCGGTAGTCGGTTATCGAATGGAGCAGGAAGAAAATGTTACTCCAATTTCTGAAGTAGAGTTTGAAGCTCGGCATGCCAAAGAATTAGAAAAAGCAAAAGAAAAAGAAGAGAAAGCAGAAATAAGATTTGATAATCAAATTAAGAAACTTGAATATCAAAGAAAAATCCAGCAAATGGATATGGAAACTAACTTAAAAATTAAACAGCGCCAAGATTTTATGAAACAAAATTACAAAAAAAGTGTTGATGGCTCAACTAGCGGTGCTATCTATGATGGGAAATAGATTGTAGAAACAATTATCATTCTTATAATATAGCAAATTCAACCATAAAAACATTTAAAATAATTTGCCATTTTCCACTTTTAACTTTTAATTTTACCCCTCAAAATCAACCTGCAACTATAGAACAAAGTACCTTTATAAAATCTTAATAAATGTTGTAAAAACAACTGTGACATATTTTATTTAGGCGGTATAATATAATTAAGAAAAAGTTAGTGATAGTAAGTCGTCTTAGAGGCGGCAAAGGACAAGGAGATTAAAATGTCAGAATTAACATTAGAAAAACAATCTTCTACAACTGATTTCGTTGGCGGCAAATGGCAGTCAGAAATCAACGTTAGAGATTTCATCCAAAAAAACTACACACCTTATGATGGTGATTCTAGCTTCTTGGCAGGTCCAACTGAAGCTACTACAAAATTGTGGCAAGAATGCTGCGATTTATTCAAAAAAGAACGTGACAATGGTGGTGTTCTTGATATGGACACAAAAATTGTTTCAACAATCACTTCTCATGGTGCTGGATATATCGACAAGAGCTTAGAACAAATCGTTGGTTTACAAACAGATAAACCTCTAAAACGTTCTTTACAACCATTTGGTGGTATCAGAATGGCTGAAACTTCTTGCAAATCTTATGGCTATGAAGTTGACCCAGAAATCACTGAAATCTTTACAAAATACAGAAAAACTCACAACCAAGGTGTATTTGATGTTTACACACCAGAAATGAGAGCTGCTAGACACGCTGCTATCTTAACTGGTTTGCCAGATGCTTATGGTCGTGGTCGTATCATTGGTGACTACAGAAGAGTAGCTCTTTATGGTATCGACAGATTAATCGAAGATAAAAAAGAACAACACGCATCTTTAGATGGTGAAATGAGACCAGAAAAAATTCAATTGAAAGAAGAAATCGCTGAACAAATCAGAGCTCTTCAAGAAATGAAAGAATTAGGTCAATCTTATGGTTTTGATATTTCTCAACCAGCTAAGAATGCTAAAGAAGCTATCCAATGGTTATACTTCGGTTACTTATCAGCTGTAAAAGAACAAAACGGTGCTGCTATGAGTATCGGTAGAACTTCTACTTTCTTGGATATCTTTATTGAAAGAGATTTGAGAAACGGTGTTATCACTGAATCAGAAGCTCAAGAAATGATTGACCACTTCATCATGAAGTTAAGATTAGTTAAGTTCGCAAGAACTCCTGAATACAATGAATTGTTCTCTGGTGACCCTACTTGGATTACAGAATCAATTGGTGGTGTTGGTATTGACGGTCGTCACATGGTTACTAAAAACTCATTCAGATACCTTCACACATTAGAAAACTTAGGTACTGCTCCAGAACCTAACATGACAGTACTGTGGTCTAAGAGATTACCTCACAACTTTAAACAATACGCTGCTCACATTTCTATCAAAACTTCATCTATTCAATATGAAAACGATGATATGATGAGAGTTACTCACGGTGATGATTATGCTATCGCTTGTTGTGTATCTTCAATGGTTGTTGGTAAAGAAATGCAATTCTTCGGAGCTCGTGCTAACTTAGCAAAATGTATGTTATACGCTATCAACGGTGGTGTTGATGAAAGATTGAAGACTCAAGTTGGTCCTAAATTCAGACCAATCACTTCTGAATACCTTGACTTCGATGAAGTTATGGAAAAATATGAAGATATGATGGAATGGTTAGCTGGCTTGTATGTAAATACTTTGAACTGCATCCACTACATGCACGATAAATATTGCTATGAAAGATCTCAAATGGCTCTTCACGATAGAGATGTTAAGAGATATTTCGCAACAGGTATTGCAGGTTTATCAGTAGTTGCTGACTCACTTTCTGCAATCAAATATGCTAAAGTTAAAACTATTCGTGACGAAAACGGTTTAGTAGTTGACTACGAAGTTGAAGGTGATTACCCTAAATACGGTAACAACGATGACAGAGTTGACCAATTTGCAGTAAATATCGTTAAGAAATTCATGAACATGATTAGAAAACACTATACTTATAGAAATTCTATTCCTACAATGTCTATCTTAACAATTACTTCAAACGTTGTTTACGGTAAGAAAACCGGTAACACTCCAGATGGTAGAAAAGCTGGTATCCCTCTAGCTCCTGGTGCTAACCCAATGCACGGACGTGACACTCACGGTGCTGTTGCATCATTAGCTTCAGTAGCAAAACTTCCATTCAATGATGCTCAAGATGGTATCTCAAATACTTTCTCAATCATTCCTAACGCATTAGGTAAAGATGAAGTATTTATGGGTGACCTTGATATTCAATTGGATTGCGGTTGCTCAGAAGGAACTTGCGGTTGCTAAGGAAAATCCTTAGTAACCGGTTGAGAGGTGAAAAAGTTGAACAGTTGAAGAGTTCGTTAAAGAAATTTATATTGTTTGACTAGTTAGACATTGAAAATACTTAATACGAACTTTTCATCATTTCAACCATTCAACTTTTCAACTATTGATAAAAGTAGTAGAGCGGATTAAGAATCCGACAAAAATAAGGAATAAAACAATGACAACACAACAAGAAGAAAACTTAATCAATCTTTTAGATGGTTACGTTGAAAAAGGTGGTCACCACTTAAACGTAAACGTATTTAACAGAGAAACATTGCTTGATGCTCAAGCACATCCTGAAAAATACCCTCAATTAACAATTAGAGTATCAGGATACGCTGTTAACTTTATTAAATTAACAAAAGAACAACAAGATGATGTTATCTCAAGAACATTCCACGCTTCTTTGGGTAACGGTTGCGGTTGCGGCTGCTAGGACAAAGGGTAAGGATAAGAGATATTTAAGCGAGGCGGAATTAAAAATTCCGCCTCGCTTTTATTATAAAGTCAATATTCTACAGTAAAACTAATTTTCTTTAAACTTAACCTTACATCCTTCTTGCAAATCATCAGTTATATTGGTGATAAGCTTTTCTTTTCCATTCAAGCCTTCAAGAATTTCTATTTTGTCGCCCAAATCTCTACCTTGTTTTACTTTTATAAAGTGTACAGTAGAATCCGGTTTGACTTCTGCTACATATTGGTCTGGAGTTGTTAGAGTTGTTAAACAAGCCGGATTAACGGTAAGGATTTTATTTTGAACTCCATTTTTGTCTTTAAGGTCTAAATTTGTTTTTACATACAATCCGCTATAAAGTCCGGACTTTCCGTCATTAGGTACCACTAGCGCTACTTCCATAGTTCTTGATACATTATCAAGTTTGCCTGATATTTGTGAAATCTTGCCTTTTACTTTTTGAGTAGGATTTTCCGGTGCATAAACGTCAACGTCTTGACCTTCTTTAATAAATCTAACGTAGTTTTGCGGAATAAACATTGTTGCACGAAATTTGTCTGTCTGCTGGATTTCAAACAAACTTGTGCTCGTAGAACTTCCACCGGCAACAACATTGGCTCCGGCATCAATATTATATTTGCTAATTGTGCCATCAAATGGAGCAACGACTCTTTTATATCCTTGCAAAGCCGTAAGTCTGTTCAAATCTTCTTTAGCTTTTTCTACATCTGATTTAGCGCCTAAATATGCCATTTCTGAGGTTTTAAATTCATTATACTTTGCATCTAATTCTTGAGTTGAAATAGCTCCGTCAACAGCAGATTTTTTGTATCTTTCATAAGTATTAGAAGCAAAATTCCACTGGTACTTAGCTTCCATAAGGTGTTTTTGTGCTGATATCAAATTCGATTTTGCGGCAGCGGCTTCTGCATCCAAGTCCGGAGTGTCTATTTCTGCAAGAAGCTGACCTTTTTTTACTTTTTCGCCGAGTTGAACGTATCTATCTTTTACTAAACCATTGATTCTGGAAAAGATTTCTGTTTGCAAAAATGGTTTAAGTTCACCGGACAATTCAAGTTCAGCTTCTCCGTCAGAAAGCTTTGGCTCTTCAACGATTGCCACATATTCAACATCTTTTGCATTCATTGATGTTGTGATAAACCTTGAAATCTTAGGTATAATACCAATTACGAATAACAAGATTACTGCTGATATAATTATATTTTTTCGATTAATTTTCATCATTAATTACCTCAAAAACTTTATTTTTATTTAAAATTGCAAATAACATCGGAACAATTACCAATGTCGCATAAGTTGCAAATAGAAGTCCGCCAATTACGGTACGACCGATAGGTGCGTTTTGTTCCCCACCTTCACCAATTCCTAAAGCC
Source organism: uncultured bacterium (assembly GCA_900549855.1). GTDB lineage: Bacteria > Cyanobacteriota > Vampirovibrionia > Gastranaerophilales > Gastranaerophilaceae > CAG-196. Next base: position 31,351 of record URPS01000016.1, read on the forward strand.
ATTGGAAGCATACCTAAAATCATTGCAGAAGCTGTCATGATAACAGGTCTGATTCTTGTAAATCCTGCTTGAATAGCTGCTTGAGTTGAAGTAAAACCGGCTTTCATTTTATCTGTTGCAAATGATACAACCAAAATTGAGTTAGCGCAAGATACACCAACTGCCATGATTGAACCCATTAGCGCTTGAACACTAAATGTTGTATCTGATACAAACAACATCCATAATATGCCGGAAAGAGCAAGCGGTACCGGTGTTATGATAATAAATGGATTTCTCCAAGATTGGAAGTTAACAACAATTAACAGGTATACAAGGATTAAGGCAAGCATTAAACCTGATAGTAGGGATGAAAATACGTAGTTCATTGATTTTGCTTGACCGTGAACATTGATAAATGTACCTCGTGGAGCTTTTTTCTGATATTTTTTTACTACCTTATTAACATCAGATGCGACACCTGCCAAATCTCTATCCTGAATGTTAAGTAGAATATCGTATACAGGCATAATATCGTAGTGATTTACAACACTTGATGTTACTCCAGAACGAACAGATGCAATATTTGCGAGCCTTACCGGCGCATCATTTTTGTAAGCAACAGGAATGTCTGTAACATTTTTAACGGTATCAACATTATACTGTGGAACTTGAAGTGCTAATACGTAGTTAACACCATTTTCCGGATCGACCCAATAATTTGGTGCAACCTGACCGCTGGAAGTTAATGCGGTTAGTACGTTTCTGGACACTGTTTCTTGCGATAAATTCATCATACCGGCTCTTACTTTATCTACATCAACCTTAATTTCCGGTGTGTCTGTAATCTGGTGGATATGTGCATCGGCAACACCTCTGATTTTTTTGATATCTTCAAGCATTTTTACAGTTAACTTATAGTTTTCTGTAATGTTTTTACCTTGAACTTGTACATCAATTGGAGATGCCAAACCAAAATTAAGAATTTTTCCTACCATATCTGCGTTTTGGAAGAAAAATACAGTATCCGGAAATTCTTTGTTCAAATTCTTTCTTAATTTTTTTACGTATTCTTTCGTTGGTTTGTGATTTTCGTTAAGTGAGATTAAGATTTCTCCATCGCCAACACCAATTGACGAACTGTCCATAAATGCCAAGTTCAAAGAACTTGCTGGAAGTCCGATATTATCAAGGATTGTATCCAATTCTTTTGGCGGAATTGTTTTTCTAATAGAATTTTCTATTTTAGTGAATTCTCTTGCAGTTTCTTCAATTCTTGTACCATGTGGTGCGTAGACATGAAGTCTTATTTGTCCGGCATCAACTTCCGGAAAGAAATTCTCTCCAATAAATGGAGTTATCAACAACGCAGAAAATATAACAGTTCCATAAATAATTCCAACGTGCTTAGGACGTTTAAGAATTGATTTAACTAAATATTTTTTATAAATTTTTCTAAGATTTTCAAAATGAACATTTATCCAGTTATTTATTTTGTAAAGTAATGTTTTTTTGTTTAACACTTCCTTTTTGGCCAAAAGTTTATCTACAAGTACCGGTACAAGTGTATTTGAAAGTAGGTATGACCCGAGCATTGAGAAAATTACAGACATTGCAAGCGGAATGAATAAGTATTTTGTAGCACCTTCCATCAAAAATATCGGAGCGAAAACCATACATATTGAAAGCGTAGAAACCAAAGTCGGAACCGCAACTTCAGCTGTAGATTTATAAATAACTTCTTTAATTGAAGCGAATTGCATTACGGACTTGTTTCTCAAAATATTCTCAATAACAACAGTTGCGTTATCGACCAACATGCCAATTGCCAAGCCCAGACCGCTCAATGACATCATATTTATTGTTTGTCCGAATATGGAAGAGAAAATAACCGCAAATAGTACAGATAGCGGAATTGAAATTGCGATAATAAATGTAGAGCGGACACTGCCCAAAAATAAAAGTACCATTAATGCTGTTAAAATAGCAGCTAATGTTCCGGAAAATATTACATCTCGAATAGATGCTTTTACGAATACTGATTGGTCAAAAAGAACCTGCATTTTTACGCTGTCAGGAATTGTTTTTGCAATAATAGGCAAAAGCTTTTTGGTGCCATCAACAACGCTTAACGAAGATACTCTACCGGATTTATATACTGTCATCAAAGATCCCGGAGCACCGTTTTCTCTAACAATATTTGTCTGAATTGCGTTTCCGTCATGAATATATCCAACATCAGAAAGGTAAACCACTTGGTTAGCCTTTGGTGAAGTTATAGGAAAATCGTTCATTTCATTTACGGTTTGAGAAGCGTTATTCAAAGAAACAAGATAATCTTTGCCGCCAATTTTGGTGTTACCTGATGGAATAATTACGTTTTGTCCGGCAACCGCTCTTGTAACATCAGCAGGAGTAAGACCTCTTGCTTCCATTTTTTGCATATTCAAATCAACAATAATCTGACGAACTTTGCCGCCCATTGGTAGTGGAACCTGCGCCCCTTCAACTTTTGTAAGTTGAACTTTAATATTGTTTTGAGCAAGGTCAGTAACTTTTTGAATAGGTAATTTTAAAGATGAAATTACAACTTGCAATACAGGAATGGTTGTCGGTGTATATTTTTGAATATTTGGCGGCATAATACCTGTCGGCATAGTTTTCATGCAAACGTGGGAAGTTGAACTAACCTGTGTAATACCTGTATTTATGTCAGCTCCGGGATGAAGAAAAACTCTAATTACACCAACACCAAGGAGTGATTGAGATTCAATGTGCTCAATATCATTTACGCTGGATGCGTATGCTCGCTCTGCGATTGTTACAATTCTTCGCTCAATATCACGAGCCGGCATGCCGGTATAAGTCCAAACTGCTGTTACTACAGGGGTATTTATTTCAGGAAAAATATCAATAGGAGTTTTTGCAATCGTTACTAAACCCATAATCAAAATAAATAAAGCCAATACAATTACGGTATAATAATATTTTAAAACCATTTTTATAAAGTTTTTCATAAATTATTATCCCCTTTATTATTGCAATTATCTGATTTCAAGTTACGCTCGCCTTTACCACCTAATGCTTTATAAATGTTTATTGTATCAACTAGAGCGCTGGTTTTTGCCAAATACATAGAGTTTTCATTAATCAAAAGTTGTCTTCTTGCAGCCAGCTCATCAATTTTATTTCCGGTACCATTTGTATACCGAATATTAGTAACCTTAAAATAGTGCTCTGACTTAGATATAACATTTCTGAACTCGTTATAAGAATTGTAGTCAGCCTTATAGCTGGAAAGAGCATTTTCTGTTTCGCAAACTGCGTTTAAGAGTACGTTATTATATTGGTGTAATTTTTCAACTGCGAGTGCCTTATTATATTTCAAATACGACATTTTGTATCCACCGGTATATAAATCGAATAATAAGCCTGCACCTAATTGATAAACTGTGCTGTCCCAATTGAATAAACGTCCTGCTTTTATACTTTCGAAACCGACAACTTCATTCAAGTTTATGGAAGGTAAAAAAGCTTTTTTTGCGGCTTTTACATCGTATGCAACTTTTTTAATTCCATATTCCGCTTGCATTACATCAGGACGGTTGAATAAATAATCAGAAGGAATATTCGCATTTACACCAAATGGAAATGTAATCGTATCCGGATTATTTCTTTGGATATTATTATCGCCATCAGGAGAAACACCTCTCAAAACTGCAAATTGATGAAGTAAAATTTCTCTTTGTCTTAACAATGTATTAAGCTGATTTCTTTGGGTTACAAGTTCATATTCGCTTGTGTATAAATTATCATAAGGAATTAATCCGCCATCATATAGTTGTCGTTTTAGCTTTATTGTTTCTTCAAGATTTGCGACAATTTCTTCTTGGTTCGTTATTAGTTTATCGTCGGCAATAATGTTAAAGTAAGATGCTGCAACTTCAGAGGATAAGGATAATTTTGCGATGTCCAAGTCACTTTTACTAATTTTAACTCCCATTTTTGAAGCTTGAACTTTATCTGCAATTTTTCCAAAAATATCAAGTTCCCAGTTTAATAAAAGTGGAAAGTACGTAAGGTAGCCGCTGCCATATTTGCCTGTCCAGCGTGAAATAGTTTTGTATGGGTAAATACTTGGGTTAATACTTAACTGCGGCAGTCTTTGAGCATTAATAGTCCCTAAAATTGCTTCTGATTCTTTAATTCGAGCTTCCGTCATTTTTATACTCAAATTATTTTCCAAAGCTTCTTCTATGTAACCATTAAGAACATTATCGCCATAATTTTCCCAATATGGTTCCAATTCAAAGTTTTTTTCCGGTTGTTTCTTTTGTTTTTCTATTTTTATAGCTTGATGAGTGCCTGTAACTTCTTGGGCAAATACCGGCATTACAAACGCACTCAATATTAAAATTGTAATTATCTTTTTCACATTATAATCCCTTGACTATTTAAGTATAAAATAACAAACACTAAATGTATAATATTAATATATTATAGTCACTATAGCTTTTATCTATAATATTAAGATTTTTTATATCTTTTTTGATATAATAATGTTATGAATTTTAATCAAATTAAACACGTTTTAGTTATAGCAGAAGAAAAAAATTTTACCAATGCTGCAAAAAAGTTATTTATATCGCAGCCTTCTTTAAGTAAAAGCGTAAAACTTTTGGAAGAAGAACTTGGGGTTGAAATTTTTGAAAGAAATCCGATTAAGTTAACTCATGCCGGCGAAATTTTTATCACAAAAGCAAAAAGAATTATTTCTGAGATTAGCGAATTAGAAATAGAAATGTCTGATATTTCCAGCCAATCAAAAACTTATATCGTAATTGGTATTCCATCTCACAGGTGTTATTGTTTTATGCCAAGAATTTTGAAGGAATTGCACGAAGAATATCCAAATTGTTATATCAAAATAGAGGAATATCCGACTTTTATTCTAAAACAAATGTTAGAAGAAGATAAGATTGATTTTTATTTGGGTACAGAAAATCCAGATAGTTTAATATATAAAGCGGAACATATTTGTAATGAAACGGTTTTTGCAACTTATCCTAAAAGTTGGGAAATAAATTGTGAAAAGGATGAAATAGATATAAAGGAGTTTCAAGACAGAAATTTTATAATTTTTCCTGAACAATTAGCATTGAGTAAATACCTCAAATCTTTGTGTGAAGAAAACGGATTTACCCCTAAGGCAATAATTGAATGTCATAATGCGGAAACAATTTATTCTATGATTAATGAAGGATTGGGAGCTTCATTTTTGCCGGAATTATTTATCAAATATTTTCCGGAACAGGAAAATGTTATTTATAAAAAAATTAAGGGTTATAATTTTAAAAGAGAATTTGCGATTTTTTATAAAAAAGATAAGTATTTAGTACAACCTGCCGTAAAATTTTTAGAATTGTTCAAAAAAATAAATTAACCAACTCTGCATTGTATTCTTTTTATTTTTTTATATTATGACTTTTAAGAATTTTCAATAATTTTTAGTATTCTTAAATGATTGTATAAATAAAAAGAAAGGATTAAAAAGTGGTTTCAGCTGAACAAAATAAAGATTTTATGAATTTGAAATTTGAAAATTTTGTAAATACTTTAGATGGTGAAGATTTATTTGATAAAACGAAGCGTTTGGATGAAGTTCTTTCAAGTAATATTATGACTGGAAATGAAGCTTTAGGCATGGTTACAATGAATAAAGTTCAGCCGGAATCAGGCATAAAAGAAAAAAACGGACATGTACATAATGTAATTATGCTTGGTTCAAATTCTTACCTAAACCTTTCTACACATCCTCAGGTTATGGAAGGTGCAAGACAAGCGCTTGAAAAATTTGGTTATGGTATGGGTGCTGTTTCAAATTATGCCGGTATCACTGATATTCATAAAGAATTAGAAAAACGTATAGCGAAATTTTATGGCGCAGAAGATTCAATTGTTTTCCCTAGCGGTTATGGTGCAAATATTGGTATCATATCTGCTTTATGCGGCAAAAATGATGTCATTATTAATGATGCTGCTAATCACGCTTCTATTTTCGATGGCTGTATGCTTTCCGGAGCAGATATAAAAGTCTTTCCCCACCGTGATATGAAAGGGTTAGAAAGAATTCTTTCAAGAATACCTGATGAGAAGACCGGCCGTTTAATTATCACAGATGGTGTATTCTCTATGGATGGTGATATGGCACCACTTGATAAAATCATAGAACTTGCAGAAAAATATAACTGTAGACTTATGGTTGATGATGCCCATGGTGTTGGAGTAGTAGGTCCTACCGGTCGTGGCACATCTGAATACTATGGTGTAATGGATAAAATCGACCTTAATGTTGGTATGTTGAGCAAAGGACCTGGAGGTTTGGGCGGTTATTGCGCTGCTTCAAGACAAATTATTCAATATTTGAGATTGTATGCAAGAAGTTATTTTTTTTCAACAGCTCTTCCTGCTTCTGTTGCCGGAGGTTTAAATGAAGCTTTCAAATTATTGGAAGCTGATAATGCCGGCAGAGAAAAACTTTGGCAAAATACGGAATATCTAAAATCTAAACTTTTAGAAAATGGATTTGATATTGGACATTCTCAATCTGCAGTTGTACCTGTAATGATTTATAGTGAGCCTATCCTTTTTGAAATGTATGAAAAACTAAGACAGCGTGGTGTGTATGTAAATATTGTTACGTATCCTGCCGTAAGAAGAAAGGAGTGTCGTTTGAGATTATGTACAATGAAAGATTTAACTTTTAAACAGATTGATAAGGCTGTTAAAATAATATCAGACTTGGGTCGGGAATATGGGCTGATTCATTAATGTTTATCAAAAAATAACCAGTCGACTCTGTCCGATATGGTAATTAAATTTATATTTGTCTATTTTACTATCAAAAAGCAGTAAACCTGCGGAAAGGTAGGAACAAATGGGATTTAATCCGTTAAAAGAAAAAGGGATTGCGATTTCAAAACAAATAAGAAATTGGCATCAAATTGTCGGAAAACCTTATAATAAGACAGAAGTTGATTGTTATACAAGAACACGACAAATATTGATGAATGGTATAGAAGTTGAAGCTTGGGGTTTTAAGCACCAAATGAATAGGTTTATACCGAATAATAATGAGAAAGAACTTATTGCAGCAATAAGCAGAATTGAAGATTCTCAACAAGCAACAGCAAATTGGATGGGACCGGCAGACCAATCTGTTTTGGAAACAACATTGGGTTATGAGCAGGTGGCCGTAGATTTGACGGCTTGGATGGCTCAAAATGAACCGGACAAATACGTAAAGGAAACATTTGATTTTGGTTTATTAGAAGATTTTGACCATCTTTACAGATACAGTCAGTTTGCGTATATGGAAGAAGGCATTAAACCAAATGAAATAGTACAAGGAAAAACAGATGTAATAATCGGCAGACCAACACAACACCACCATAATGACAATGGTTTGAGAATTCGTAAACACTATGATAAAAAAACTGCTCATCCGCAAACTAAAGTTAATATTTTAACTTTATTATCAGGCGAACAGCAAACGCATAATTATTATGCAGAGCACGGTTTTATGTATGGCAATCACGTTCTTAGAGAAACTTATGCAGAGATTAAAGATGTTGAAGAAGAACATGTAACTATGTATGAATCTTTGATTGATCCGACAGAAACTATGTGGGAAAAATTCTTAATTCATGAATTTACAGAGGTTTGTAATTATTACACTTGTGTCGAAGACGAAACGGATGCAAGAATAAAAAAAATCTGGGAATTGTTCCTTGATATAGAACTTGGACACTTGCAAGTTGCAGCAGATTTGTTTAAGAAATACGAAATGCGTGATCCGGAAGAAATTATTGGTAATGAAATTGTTATACCATGTCGATTTAAGAGCCAAAAAGATTATGTACAAAAAGTTCTGGAGAAAGAAGTCGATAAGCGATTAGAATCCGGCGGGAAATTTACTGTAATAAAAGAACTTGCAGAAGATTGGGCAAGTTATAAGGTTCAAGAGAAACAAAATGAAGTAAGTTCGCCTTCTGAAAACGCAATTCGCTTGGCAGAAATATTTCACGATAGAGATATTGTAGCTGCTGGTGACGAACTTAAAGCTAAAGAAGTTGATATTCTTGAAAAAGGATTGCAGCCAAAGGCTGTCGCCGAAAATACGGTAATGCCCGAAGAATTAGAAAGAATGATTGAAAAACATCATAAGGGTAAAGATAAAAGAAAGAAACTAATTTAGATAACAAAAGACTGGGTTAAGTAAACCCAGTCTTTTGTTTATGTAATTTATTACTGCATTAACCGCTCTTTTAGGGAGGTCGCAGTCGTTCTTGAGCTTTGCAAAAGTTACGAATGCGGGTGGGTGTTAATGTTTATTAATTTATTTTGCTTCAATTTCTTCTTCAGAATTTTCTTCTTTTTCGCTAGAGTTCATTTCTTCCGGAGTTGATACAGCTTGTGATTTCGTTTCGGATTCATCATCAGTATCTTGCTGAGCTTCTTCTTCAGAATCTTCTTCTGTACTTTCTTCATCTTCGGATTTTGCGCTAATTTCTTCTGCTTTTTCTTCAAGCTTTTCTGCTTCTGCTTTCAGAGCTGCTTCGATTTCCTCTTCTTCTTTTGCTCTAATAACAGGAATTGAAAGCATTAGTGCAACTTGATCACCTTCATGTTCAAAATTTAATTCCAAAAGTTCTTTATCTAGTTCAACATAGCGAGATAACAAATCTATCAATTCGCCACGCATTTGTTCCAATATTTTTGGAGTTAAATTGGTTCTGTCTTGCATTAAAACTAATTTTAATCTGTTTGTTGCAACAGATTTAGAAGCATCACCCTGTTCTTCTTGAGGGCGGAAGAACTTAGCCACTGTATTATAAATATCAGAGAAAAGTCCCATCCTACACCTTCGCTTTCAATTTAGAAAAAACATTCTTAATTTTTGCCATAAATCCTTTTGGTTCGTCTAAGTCCAAGAATGGGACTTCTTCGCCCAAAATTCTTTTTGCCACATTTCTGTATGCTTTACCTGCTAATGCATTTTCATCATTAACAATAGGCTCACCTTTGTTTGTAGATGTGATAATGCCTGTGTCTTCCGGAATTATACCAACCAATTGGCAAGAAAGAATTTCTACAACATCATCTACGCTCATCATTTCATTTGATTTAATCAAACTTGGACGAACTCTGTTTAAAAGAAGCTTATAGCTTTTTATTTCTTCTTTTGATTCTAATAAACCGATAATTCTATCAGCATCTCTTATCGCAGACATTTCTGGAGTCGTAACAACGATTGCTTCACTGGCTCCGGCAACTGCGTTTTGGAAGCCTTGTTCAATACCTGCCGGACAGTCTACTAGGACAAAATCATTTTCTTCTTTCAAAGTGTCGCAGATTTCTTTTAGTTGCTCTGCGTTAACTGCGGTTTTATCCCTTGTTTGAGCGGCAGCAAGTAATGAAAGGTTCGGATTCTTTTTGTCTTTAACCAAAGCTTGTTTTAGTTTACAACGCTCTTCAATAACGTCAACAATTGTATACACAATTCTATTTTCAAGTCCTAAAAGTAAATCAAGGTTTCTCAAACCTAAATCTGTATCAATAAGGACAACTTTATATCCGGCTTTTGCAAGCGCTGTACCGATGTTTGCGCTCGTAGTTGTTTTTCCTACTCCGCCTTTTCCGGATGTAATTACTATTACTCGACCAGTCATTAATCTCTCCTTAATTTTTTATAAATAACAATTTTTCCGTCTTCAATCTGAGCTTCTTCAGGGGTAAACTCATTTGTTTTTTGAACATAAGGTACATTTAAAGTATCATTACGTCTAGCGTACAACCCTGCAATTCTTAATTGGATTGCATTCAATTTTAGAGCTCTAACTTTTGAAGTTATGTTTCCGTGTGAACCGGCATGAGCAATACCGCCCAAAATACCCCACACTGTGATATCACCGCTTGCAACTATTTCACTTCCTGGGTGAGCATCACCGATAATTAAAATATTTCCTTCATAGCTTACTGTTTGTCCGGAACGCAGTGTTTGGTTTATATACAATGTTGGCAAACTTTCTGTATTAACAGAGTTTTCTTCTGCTCCTTCCGGTAAAACATCACCTGTATCCAAAAGAATATATTTGCTTGAATCTTCTGCCTTGAATAACCCTTCGTTTGCAGCTAAAGATTCAAAGTCAGTATTTAAGTGTTCTGATGGAATAATTTCAGATAATTCTTCCATAGATTGTTCGTCATAGATATCTTCAATGCCGTCAGTAGTTTCAATAGTGCCGGAAGTTCCAATATCACTGTCAGCGTGAACTTCTACTGTTTTATTTTCTTCAATTTTCTCTTCTACAGGTTCTTCTGTTTTTACAACAACTGCTTCTTCTTTTACTTCATCAGATGGAGTGCAAACAATTGCTGCTTCTGAATTATCAGAAATTTCAGAAATAATTATCCCTAAACTAACAGCAGATGCTTCTGTTTGTTCTGAATTTGTATCAATAAAAGCAATACTCGCATCCATTGATTCAATCAAAGCTTTTATACTAAGAAGTTGTGATTGTTTTAAATCAAGATTACCCAATTTTAAACAAACATTTTTACCTTTTACATCAGGATGTTCCATTATTGAACTAAGCTCAAACACAAGTTGCGTAGTATTTTTAGCATCACTTAGGTCTATAATGAACCCATTTTCTACAAAACCTTTTTCCATTTATAATTCCCAAATAATCTACAACATGTAAAGAATATCTTAAATATCGTTTCAATTCAATAAAGTATGACACAATGTAAAGTTGAATAGGGAAGGATGTGTTTTGGGAGTTGAAAGTTGAAAATTGAAAGTGGAAAGTTGTTAAAAAAAATTAAAGAGAAAGACTAACACCCACCCGCATTCGTATCTTTCGCACAGCTCAAGAGCGACTGCGACCTCCCTAGTTAGGGAGGTGAGGTGAAATTATAAATTCTACTACTGTGGCATCAAAACAGATATCACAGCGTGATTAATGTCTAAATATTTTTTTGCGGCTTCTTGCAAATATTCTTTTGTCATACTATCACAAGTTGGCATATAGTTTTCAGCAAGCTCCAACTCATCACAAACGGTCATATAATAACCGATAGCTTCTCCAATATCCGAAACCGTTTCGGCTTCACACGCAAATCGAGATTTTAATTTCTTTTTAGCTTTATTGAGTTCTCTGTCCGTAATATCAGTTTTAACTTTTTCCAATTCTTCTTTAACAAGTTCAATTGCCTTTTCTTTGAATTTAGGTTCAAAGTTTGCCTGCACAAAGAAATTGCATCCATCACGGAAAGAATAGTTTTCAGCATCAATCATATTAAAAATATGTTCTTTTTGGTTTTCAATCAAATTGTTATACAATCTTGAACTTGCACCTTCGCCAAGAATTATGGCAAGCATTTCTAAAGCAATTAAGTTCTTTAAATCTTTTGCAGGCGCACCTAAAAATCCGAACATCATAAATGAAGAATTTATATTCGCTTTGTTTTCGATATAAACCGTTTCTGCTACAGGTCTATCCGGCAAAATATCTCTAATAGGCGGACGTGGTCTTTCGCCCCAGTCAAAACCTTCTTCTACACGTTTCAGGATGTCTTCAGAATTAAAATCGCCGACAATGATTGTTGTAACGTTTTCTGGAGAGTAGAACGTTCTATAATAATTCATAATTTCTTCTTGAGAAACTTGTGAGATAATTTCAGGCGTTCCAATAACATCACGTTTGTATGGATGAGAAGTGTACATAGCTTTATTTGTAGCGTTGTATACTTTTGTCCAAGGCTGGTCTTTTCTCATACGGATTTCTTCTATTACAACGTGGCGTTCTCTTTTATCCGTAACTTTTTTATCGTTAACGTCAAATGGTGCGCCCATTTCGTAATCAGGAATAACAGGATCAATCATCATGTCTGCGTGCAATTCCAATGCTTTATAGAAATTTTCATTGTTTTCACCTTTTACCATTGTATAATATGGTTCCAAATAAGTTCCTGATGATTTAGTAGTATTTAGATTGTTATATTTTACAAAATCCCACAAATCATCTGACCTATATAATACATCTGGTTTTACGTTATGATATACTTTTAATACTTCTGATTGAACATTATATAAAAATTCTGGATATATAAAGTGTTTTGAAATATCTTCTGGTATTTCTTCATCTAAATTTACAAATAACGTATTATATATATTTCTATATGCCATAGCTATTGGGTCTGTCCTATCTGTAATATAATATCTCATTGTTCCATCATATGCATTTATAATTACCTTTACAGAATTTCTAATATAGTTAATATCTCTAGTTGTTTTCTCATGTTCTATTTCTGTATATTGTGAATATGGATAACTACTTGAAATTGTGTATG
>URPS01000017.1 GCA_900549855.1 uncultured bacterium
TGGGGAGAAAATAAAAATGATTAGTGAAAAAATAAATGAAATAATTAACGAACAAATTAATAAAGAGTTTTACTCCGGATACTTATACCTATCAATGTCAGCATACCTTAAAGAACTCGGACTTTTTGGTTTTGCTTCTTGGTTTAGATTACAAGCACGTGAAGAAGTTGAGCATGGCTTAAAGCTCTTTGATTATCTTATAGAACGCAATAGTTTTGTTACACTCAAACAAATCCGAACTCCTGAATTTGAATACAACGGTATTATTTCAATTTTTAACATAGTCTACGACCATGAAAAATGTATCACAGAATCTGTTATGAAAGTTGCACATCTTGCAGAAGACGAGTGTGACAGAACAACGCTTTCTTTTATTGACTGGTTTATTACAGAACAAATTGAAGAAGAAAAGAATATCAAAGATATAATAAAACGTCTGGAATTATTCGGCGATGATAATACATCACTTTACCTTATGGACAAAGAACTTGCCGAACGCACATAGACACAATCGCCGGTTATCAAGTTTCTATTAAAGGCTACCAACTAGGTCTTGACGTATCAATGATAGTAATTGTGCTTTAATTGTTTCAAGAAAACCTTTACCGAACAACAGTGCATAGGAGAGGTGATGTGCCAGAATGGTTTTGAATTTTCAAATTAAATCAAATAATATCTCTACCAAACTTTCTTCACTTGGAAATATTTTTTACCATTTTTAGTAGATTTGATTACATCCATAATGATATCATCCATAATCTCTAAGTTGGCTTTCATTTCTGTAGAAAGTGATTTTTTCCATTTCTTTAGAGCTTTTCTAAAATCATCACCATCTACCATGCATTCATCAGTTCCGATTTTTTTAGAGTATTTTTTCGTGAACCATTTATTAAATTCTTTGTAACCGTCCGTAATCATATCTGATACAATTTGTGCATTTGTTAAAATGACATCCATATCTTTGAATACGTTTTCGTTGTACTTTCCGGATTTAATACCTACCGCATTAGAAATTTTACCGGTATTATAGCCTAATCCAAAGTATTCAATACCACGTTTTGCTGCTCCGGCAGCTTGAGCCAAGTCAGAAGAAATTCCGCTTGAACCATCCATGTTAAAGAACGCTTTTTCGCAAGAATATCCGCCATAAGCACAAACAATACTTGTAAATAAAGCTTCAAACGGCAAGTCTGAATTTTCTTTTCTGTTTTCAAACACAGCTCCCAAGAAATTACCACGTGGGTCAAGTGTTATGAAGTTAACTTCATGTGATTGGTGCCAAGGTTCACCTTTTCTTGCTAATATATCACCCATAACTTCTAGATTAGTAGCGTGACCGCATTCGTGAGAAGTTGTTGCACGTTTGTTATAATCAGGCATTTCCGGATGAGAAGTTCTTCCTGTTGAAAGCTGTAAATATGCTTAAATAAAATCTCCAATAGAAGCTATGTTTTTACCACGTTCATACATGATTTGTTTTGTTTTATCAACCAAAGATTTGATTTCTACAAATGACATATATTCTGTCATTTTGACAAGTTTATCCAACATTTTGTCATTATTATCTGATTCTACCGATAAATTGGTATCTTTAATTCTGTTAGAAAGAATTTCACGTCTGGCTTTCTTGTTAAAAGCAGGAGAATCAACTACAATAGATTGGTTAAAACCTCTTGCAACCATTGGAATTGAATCTGCATAATATTCATCTGTAGAACCAATTACTACAATGTTAACATCCTCGTTTACTGCTTTTTCCATTTCAGTAGTCAATTGTGACATAGCTTGTTTATACCCAGGGAGATAAGGTCCTGAGAACGCAAATTGTTCAAAATCACTTACATATAAAATGGCAGTCTTATAAGGGTTCTGTCTTGCCGCTTTTTTAGCTTCGGAGAAAACTCTTTTCATTGCATTTTTAGGGGTTTCTACGATGTGATTGTCTTCGTCCCTTTCAGAATCAGCAAAGTCTGCGGTGTTGATTGAAACAAAAGGAACTTTAGCCTCTCCGGCAATTGTTTCAGCAGTGTATTTTCTGCCGGAACCTGCTTCAGGATCACGAGAATAAATAACAATACCTCTTGTTCCGATATTACCGGTCTTTATTTGTCGGATTATAGCCTCAATATCTTTTTTTGTTGTTTCTTTACCATACATTTTATCTAATGTTTTTCCTGTATCATAAACAACACCTTGTTTTTGAGAACTTTTATCAAATAATTCATAGGCAATTTGAGCAAACTCATCTACATCTCCGCTTGCTATTTCTTGTTTTTGATTTCCATAATAAGAAGAAATTCTTTTCATCAAATCTAAAGCTTTATCAGGGAATACTCCTTGCATATTTGCAGCGTGGAAAATTACTCTATCTTTTGCTTCTTTAGAAAAAGGAGTTTTGATATCTTTTAACGCATCATCAGTAAGCATTTCTTTTGCTTCATATGTTTGAATTGGTGGAATAGCATATGCCAAATAATTTTTAAACAAAGCGCCCAAACTTGGATCGTTTACCAGTTTGTAATACACATCATTACTGTAGCATAGGACTAATTTTATACCATTTTCCTTACTGTTAATAATTTGAGATAATCTTACAACGCCGGCTAATTCATCCTTCTCATTTGTTGCTTGAGAATTTACAAGTAATTGATCCATATTTACAGTGATAATTTTATTTTCTTCCGGTGTACCTTCTTTTATCATCTCAATTTCTTTTAACAAACCTACATCGTTGATTGAGTCTGACATAGTAAAGAATATTGTATTTTCTTGGTTAAAGTTTCCGTATTTTTGAGCATTAACAGTTTCAATAAGACTTGCTACTAATCTATCAGCTTCTTTTTTATCTTCAAATGTAACATTCAAATTTGACCCAAGAGCAAGTTTATTCCAAACGTCAATTGCTCTTTTATCATAAGCTGGCATATAATCTTTGTTAATTTCTTCTGTAGTCTTGTAGAATGTGTAACTTTGCATATCTTCTAAGAAAGATACCGGATATTTTGTTCCATCCGCAGATATTGTGTTAAATGCCGTGCCGAGTAACATGTACGAATCCAGATAAGGAGTGTTAAGTTCTCTTAATTTTTTATCAAATTTATCTGATAACTTAATATTACCATCAGATTCAACTGTTGGCATTGCTTTTATAGCTTCTGCATTATTTTCTTGTAAATCTTGCATTGCGCCAAATAAATAATCTCTGGAATTTTCTGTTTCCATCATATTTTTGCCGGAATATTGTTTTGCTAATTTTGTCATAGCAGACAAATCTTCTACACCACCGCTCTCAATAAGTTCCTTTGGTAAATCTTTTGCCAGATTTACTGTATGTTGAATTTCTGCCTCTATAACGTGTTCCGGAGTAATTTCACCATGTCCTAATGTTATAGCAATATCCTTTGCATCATTTAATATTTCCTTAGCATCATCCGTAAAATTCAAATCGGTTTTATCTTCACTTGCTCTAAAAGTTATATAGCTCTTTGGTACACCTGATAATTCTGTATTATTTGGGTTTGTAACCGTATTTGCTGTATTTTCGGTATCACGTAACTTTGTAAAAGACCTTTTATATGCAGGTATTTTTGCTGCTGCATCTGCTGAATTAATTCCTAAAATCACTTTGTAATTCTCCTTAATCTACGTTATGTTAAGGTACCTAATTTTATTTTTTGCTATTTAGCTTAAAAAAAATTTACAATTAGTAATAGTTACTTTTTTAAATTTGTTACATGATATAATGTATTTATTATTTTGATAAGGAGAAAATATTAATGAATACAGCAACTATCGTAGGTAGAGCAGGACAAGATGCTGAAATCAAGTATTTTGAATCCGGAAAAGTTAAAACTAATTTTTCTTTAGCAGTTGGCAGATGGGATTCAAAAACAAAAGAAGAAGTTACAGATTGGTTTAATGTTGAAGTTTGGGACAAGCAAGCTGAATTTGCCGGTGAATATATAAAAAAAGGTCGTCAAGTTGCTGTAGACGGTAGAATTTCTATCAGCAAATGGACTGATCAATCAGGTGAAGAAAGAGAAAGATTCTTGATTGTTGCAAACACAGTAAGATTATTAGGTTCAAAAAGAGACGCAGAACAATGATATTTTCTGACATAGTTGGAATAGTTGCGGATGATTTAACCGGCGCAAACGATACAGCGCTCCAATTCCACTTGGGAGGAGCAAATACAGAGATCTTGCTTAATCAGGATTATATTCCTAACAAAAAGCAAGAAACAGAAGTTTGGGCTGTTTCTACAGAATCTAGAAACATTCCGGCTAATCAAGCTGTTGAAAACGTTAAAAAAGCTTTATGTTCTTTCCAAGAGAATTTCTCGTTTGAATACTATTATAAAAAAATTGATTCAACAATGCGTGGTAATATTGCCCCAGAAACGCTTACAATGATAAACATTCTTGGATATGATGCTGCAATAATCATGCCGGCATTTCCACAAGAAGGAAGAATTACAGTTGGCGGTTATCACTTACTTAAAGGAGTCCCTTTAGGACGCACCGAGATGGCAATGGATCCGCATTCTCCAATATTAGAATCTCATATTCCTACCCTTCTAAAATCTCAATTAGAAGAAAAAGATAGAAATATTGTAGGAATTGTTGATTTAAAAACCGTTATGAACGGCGCAGGTCCAATCTTAATTAAGATTAATGAATTGTTAAAAGAAGGTAAAAAACTTATCGTAGCTGATGCAGTGTCTATTACAGATATTGAGCAATTAGCTTTAGCAATAAAGAAATGCGAGAAAAAGCTTTTACCTACCGGAACTGCTGCCGGAGCTCAAGTTGTAGGAAAATGTTGGCTTTCAGGTATAGAAAGAGAACGTGAACCGATTAAATTAGAAAAATTGCCTAAGTTTATAGTATCCGGTACAGCTACAAATATTACGGCAGAACAAATTACAAAGCTTGAAAATTCGGATGACTATAACGATATTAATTTTATAGCGCTTGAAACATCTGATATTCTTGACGGAGTTGACAATGATATCGTAGACAGAATCATAACCAATTTAAAAAGTGGGGTAACAGTAACTGTTCACACTTCACACCTAATAGCAAATTTTGACGGTTTTTCTGATGATTCATTTAACGCAGAGCTTACAAAAGACAAGCTTGCAAGCATGATTACAGATTATTTAGCGGAACTTACTAAAAGAGTTTTATCGGAAATTAATGTTATATTAATAACTCTTGGCGGCGAAACATCTTATAAATGCTGCAAAGCGATTAATACTAATGAATTACGTTTGATGGATGAAGTTGCGCCAGCGATTTCATTGTGTTCAGACGAAAATGGCAGATGGATTGTTACAAAATCAGGAAATTTAGGAAACACAAGAACTTTAATAGAAATATTGGATTATTTTAAACATCATGAGTAATTATGCAAACAAAATAGTTATAACAACCGGTGACCCGAACGGTATTGGTGCTGAAGTTACAATAAAAGCCCTTAATTTAATGAACCTTCCGGCTAGAGATATTGTGATAATTTCTAATTCAAAGGTTTTGAACACGTACGGTTCACTTCAAAATAATTATGAAATGATAGAAATTGATTATCCAAACAAAGTTATTCCGGGAGAAGTGTCAGCAGAAGCCGGAGAATTTGCTTTTAGAGCATTGGAAAAAGCTTGTGAATTGAAACCAAAATTTATTGTCACCGCACCAACTTCTAAAGAAGCAATGAATCTTGCAGGACATCACTACAAAGGGCAAACTGAGATTTTAGAACATTTTCTTGCGCATGATGGACAAAAAGCTGAAATGTTATTTGTATCAAAAGATTTTAGAGTTCTTCTTTTAACGCGACATTGCGCATTAAAAGACGTTAGCAAATTAATCACCAAAGAGCTTTTAATCGAAAAAACAGAACGCTTAAGAAGCTTTTTCCAAAATAAATTAATGATAAAGAAGCCGAATTTTGCACTTTGTGCTCTTAATCCGCATGCCGGAGAACACGGTGTTATAGGAACAGAAGAAGACGAAAAAATCTTGCCGGCAATAGAAGCTGTGCGCAAACGTGGAATCAATATCACAAATCCGTTACCGGCTGACACGCTTTTTGTAAAAGCTGTTCAAAATTATTTAAGTGGTGAAAAGCAGTCCTATGATTGTTATATAGCTTGTTACCATGACCAAGGTTTAATCCCAATAAAAGCTGTAGCCTCTGAAAAAACCGTAAATATGACAATTGGGCTAGATATTATTAGAACCTCACCTAGCCACGGTACAGCGTTTGACATAGCAGGCAAAAATCTGGCTAACCCCGAATCAATGATTGAAGCCATCAAATATTGCCTCTACTAGGTGCTACGGTACTACGTACGTAGACATTTGGTCAGCTTTCAGAAGTTGAAAGTGGAAAGTGGAAGGTTGTTTTAAAACAGTTGGTAGTTGCACCTGCAAGTATGGCGCATTCCCTCTCCTAGGGGGAGGGTTAGGGTGGGGGCTTATAGTTACTCTGGCACATAGACAACAACTGTCAGCTTTCAGAAGTTGAAAGTTGAAAATTGAAAGTTGTTTTAAAACGGTTGGTAGTTGCACTTGCAAGTATGGCGCATTCCCTCGCCAATGTTTCAATAAATTCTACAATGTCTAAGACTTTCAATAACACTAAAAAGGAACACCTCCCCTTGTAAATCAAACATCTTTTTGTTAAATTATAAGAGTGTATTGAGCGGTGTGTATTCATTGTAAATAAATGTAAAGTTCATGCCTTAAAAATAGCAAAAAATAATTTTTTAGGAACTTTAAATATATAGTTACCAGATGGGGTTCGTATGATTAGACCGATTAAACTAGCAGAAAATAATCTTAGATTTGGGGCGCAACCGGAGAAGAAAGAAAGCGGTGAGGCGGAATCACGCATTCTTCCGAATACTTTGAAAACAAGGGTTGAGCAAAAATTTCAAAAGACAAGCAACGCTATTTTACAATATCCGGTTAAAGGATTAAGAGGAGATGTTAACTCAGATTTTTACGAATTCTTATCTATGGGAATTGTTCCATATTTAGTTGGTAGCGGCATGTTCATGGGTCTATTTAACATGCTTAAAGACTTGAACCCAAAATCACAAAAAATCGCTAGTTTGAATGGTAACAAAATGGCATTGGGAGTTGTTTTATACGGTCTAATGAAAACACTTTCAAATGATTTGGTAACAAGACCTGTTTATTGGGGAACCGGAATTGATATAGAACTTCCAATTGAACATGTTTATTATCCGCTTCCTAAAGAAGCCGGCGAAGCAGCTAACATTATTCCTCAAATTCAACAAAGAAAAGTTTATGATAGTAGAGAATTTTTCAGAAAAGATTTAATCCAAAAAGATTATGGAATTGATTATTATAACAAAATCGCCAAGAAAATCGGCTTGGGCGAAGACTTAAACGATTCAGTAACAGAAACAACTCCAATTATTCAAAGTGTTGTTTCTACTACAAAAACAGCTAAGAGCCTTTCATCTTATGCTTGGGCAGGTGTCGGAGTTGGTTTAGCCGTACAAAACAGTTGGAGTAACTTCTTTGATGCTATAGCAAACAGAAAACGTCATGTTGCAAAACCGAACGAAGGTTTAGTAACTAAATTTGGCAGTCGTATGAAAAATGCCGGAGAAAATTTTGTTAACATTTCAAAAACATTCGGCAAATCTTTTGTTCAAGCTTGCAAAACTCTTTGGACCGGTGATGCCGGAAAAAGCGGATTTATGAAACATGCCGGCAAAGCTTGGTTGTTATTCACTGCTGCTTTAACTATCGGTAGTACTGCAAACGTTATACACAAGGCAAAACATATGGGCAAATTGGCAAATAAAGATATTATGGACAAATCTAAAGAAAGTACGGTGATTTAGTATGGCTATAAATCCTATTATTCCAAATAACATTGATAATACTAAATCTCACAAACCTTATCGTGAAGCGACAGGTACTATTAGAACTGACAATGACGTTAAACCGCTTCCGGCGCAAGGTCACTTAGTTCATGATTCTTTAGTAACCGTTCCAAAATATTTCATTAAGGATGTTGCTTACGATATTAAAGCTGTAAAGGATGGTTTCCAAGGTAACGCAAATGACCACCAATTAGGCAGACTCAATGATGTTGGCTTAAAGCTAGGCGGTATCGGAATTGCAACAATGTTAGCGGCAAGAACAAAAAATCCAATGCTTAGAATAATGGAATACACAGGTTTGGGTGCATTCTTGGCTTCTATGTCATTGTATCCGAAAGTTGCAATTAACGCTCCATCAAGAATTGTACAAGGTTTTGATATCGGTAAAGAATATATTGATGATCAAGGACGTAAGAAGACTGTTTTACAAGACCCTAATTACGTACCGTTTGATATGTATCAAGGAGATTACCCTGGAGAAGATTTAGATGTTATCGGTGACAGAATGGGCATCCCAAGAGGAATTAAAAACCGTAACGATTTAATCAAAGAACAAATGAGAAAAATTGCAATCCAAAATAACACACTATGGATGATGACTGCAGGTATTGCAACTCCTGTAATCGCAGCTCTAATGTGTTGCGGATTAGAAAAAGTAATTTCTCCTGCATTAGAAAGTGCAAGAAATGTTAAATATAATTCTCAAATCAAAAACGCTTTAGCAAAAACTGAAAATATGTCAGAAGACGTAGCTTCAATTTCTGCAAATAAATTGAGCAAAGAAGCTCAAAAAATTATTGAAAATTATAAAGGCAAAGAATTACCAGAAGCTGAATTCAATAATTTAGTAAAATTATTCACTACAGAAATGGATGCAAACGCTTCTGAAGGTATTAAAGAAGATTTAGCAAAACTTTTTAGAACAGGCAATTCTTATTCTTTACAAGAAAATGCTTCTGACAAGGTAATAAATTCTATTAAAAAGAATATTCCTTCAAGAAATAAAGCTGTTTTAGAAAAAGTATTTGTTCCGACAAAAGAAGAAGTCGCATCTATTCTTGACAAGTACGGCAAAGAAATTACATCTGAACAATTAATGAACATCAAAGGTGAATTCAGACAATTATTTGAAAGCAAAATGGCAGCAGAAAAAGGTGTATCACAAGAAGCTTTAAAAGCTTATCAAAATGAAGTTTTAGAAAAGATTTCAAGCAAATTGCAAAGACATCCGGCTCAAGCGGTTGATGAAGCAAAAATCAAGAGTGTTGTTGATTTTGCAAAAGTTATTGGTGAATTCAAAGACAATCAAAAAATTCTTGATAAGTGCAAATCTTTCAAAGTTGAATATGCGCCGGAAACTGTTTTAGCTAAATCTTACGGCAAATTTGAAAGCACATTGCTTGACGTTTTGGATATAAAATTCAAAGATTTAAAACAAATGCGTCAATCCGATAAGTATGCTCAAGAAATTCTTGATAAAAAATTGCAAGAGTTAGTAAAAGACGAAACTAAATACCAAAAAGCAGTTGAAAAACTTACCCAAGTTATGAGTGATATGGAAATTAAGCTTAACGGAAAAAGTGAAGCTGAATCTCACTTAAAAGATTTGATTACAGGTATTGAAAACAATTACAATAACACTGCTAAACGATTAAATAATATTGGCGAGTTCAAAAACACTATCGACAAACTAGTAAAAGAAGATGTTTCAACTTTGTCTAACTCTATTGGAAACAGACAAGAATTATTTGATATGTTAGATGGTGTAACAAAGAACAAATATGCAGGTGTAAATTACTGGGGACTTAAAGACGCAGAACAACTTCAATACGCAAAAGACAACGCAAAAGGTGTAGGTTCTTCTAAAAATCTTGAAATTTCCAGAATAGTTGAACGCTATCAAGGTGCTAAAAATTCTTTCAACAGAGTGTTGCATATGCTTGATACATACAAACGTCCGGAAGCTGATGGAGAATATGCAAAATCAATATTAGCAAAGGGTAAAGAAGCTATCTTAAGTGCTACATCTTCAGATCACACAATGAAATTGAATACAGTTAACAATCCTGAATACTACAAAGACATTATGCGCACAGTTTGGGATTCAAATAATATTCAGGAAAGCACTAAAGAAGCTATGAAAGTATCTAGCGATTTATCAACAGGCGATGTTTCAGGCAGATTTGCTAAATACTTGAAACGTTTCCAAGATGTAATCGGCAATAATGACATTGATTTTACAAAGCCATACCACATTATTGATGGCAATGCGCCTAAACAATATACTAAATCAGAAATAACAAGGATGTCTAAATTTAACCTTGTTGCACAAAATTCTGTAGACTTGGTTAAGAATGCAGCAGAAAGAAGATATGGTAACCAAAAATGGTTAAGAATAGCTTCCGCAATCGGCGGAACAGTAGTTGGTGCAACAATTCTTGCACAATTTGGATTCGGAAAAATAAGAAACCCTCATAATATAGAGAAGCAGGTGAGTGATGATGCAAATATCTAAGATTATGCCTATTAATTTCAGAGCAGTAGCCCCACAACAACAAGTTGAAACTGTTAAAGGACAAGAAACAAAGAATATTGATAGTGAAATTTCCGCTAAATATTTACAAAATCTTGCCTTGATGAATGCTGCTTCTGTAAAAAAAGTTGATTTGAACGCAACTAAAACAGAACCTTATCAAAACAACCTCAGAAGTATGATTCAAAACAATGAATCTGTTATGATGGCAATTGTACCAAGAACTTTCACTGCAGAAGATTTAAACGGAGATGACAAAGTTACATTATCAACCGGCGAAAAAAATGGTACTTTGTTGAGCGCTATATCAAGACTTGACGAACTAAAGAATGACGGCATTAACACAATACACATTTTGCCCATCCACCCTACCGGAAAGAAAAATGCAATGGGTACCGCAGGTTCTTTGTATTCCCCTGCTAAATATGTAACAGAAGATGGTCATTTGGCAATTGATCCTATGATTATTGACCAAAACGACCCAAGAACTCCTGATGAACAATTCAAAGCATTTATTGACGAATGCCACAAACGTAACATAAAAGTTATGCTAGATTTACCAAGTTGTGCTTCTGTAGATATGTTTGAGGCAGAACCTGAACTTATGGCATACGGCAGAAACGGTGAAGATAAAACTCCACAAGGCTGGGCAGATATCAGAATGTTTGAACCTTGGGCAGATGAAGCTCAAAGAACTTTGAATCCTAAGTTATTAGAAATGCACAAACAATATGTAGATGCTTGCATTGACTTAGGTTTAGATGGTATAAGAGCGGATGTTGCCAGAGCGAAACCTCCTGAATTTTGGGATGAGTTAATCAGATATTCGCATGAAAAAGATCCGCAATTTGCTTGGTTAGCAGAAAGCTATACTTATGAATGTGCTTCTCCGATGGTAAATATGCCGTATGATAGACCGGAAGATTTGCTAAAAGCAGGCTTTGATGAGTATTACGGACAATATCACATTTTCCACGATTGGAGAAATGCTTCAGAATTTGACGATTATGTAAAATTCAATCTTGATTTGTCACACAAATTGCCTGCAGGTAAAAGTGTTATCGGTTCATTCCTAACACACGATGACAGCTCTTCAATGATACATGGCGGAGAAAATTTCTGCAAATTAACAACAGTTTTGCAATCAACAATCCCAATGTGCAATCCATACTTTATTGATGGATTCCAAACCGGCGATTATTACGATTACAAATACCGTAATACAGAAAACATTGAATCTTACAACGGCAATACATTGATGAACGAACACAGATACCGTTTAGCATTGTTCAATTTATCAAGAAAACCGGGTGGTGATTGTCCTGATATCGAAAGAGTTATGCGTGGTACTTTGAAAATGAGAAGTGAAAACCTTGATGTTCTTGCTGACAAAAATAGTAGCTTTATCGAATTAGACAAACGTGAAGACAGAAACGACCAAATTATTGCATATGCAAGACACAACAGCAAAAATGGCAGAACAATACTTGTTGTGGCTAATAAAAATCCAAATAGAAATGTAACAGGTATTGTTGAAATTCCAGGCTTAAAAGAAACACAAAAACTTAAAAATATGGTTCCGGAATATGGTGATACAAGCGAATTCCAAGTTGATGAAGATGAACTTAGAGTAAACCTTGCACCATGTGACGCTTATGTTTTTGAAATTGATACTCCTAATATTGAAGAAGATAGAAAAGAACATGCTTTTAAACAAAAAGTTAATGATTAAATATTAAATAAATAAAAAGAATACTGGCATGCCGGTATTCTTTTTTTTATCATTATCTATTTTTGTTCAATTTGTCTGATTACTCTTGCAGGATTGCCTACTGCCAAAGAATTTTCAGGAATATCTTTTGTTACAACAGAGCCGGCACCAATTACGCAGCCATTACCAACTGTAACCCCAGGGAGAAATACAACTCCTCCGCCAATCCAACAATTTTTACCTATTGTAATCGGCTTTGCTGTTTCTACAAATTTATTTCGTGTTGCATAATCAAGCGGATGAATCGGTGTATAAAACTGCGTATTAGGTCCAACAAGTGTGTTATCACCAATTTTAACTTTTGCACAATCCAAGACTGTACAATTAGCATTAAAATAAACACCATTGCCTAATTCTGTATTACATCCGTAATCAAAGAAAATATTCGGAGTAATATAACAACCTTCGCCCATTTTACCTAAAAAAGATTTTAAGATTTCTACACGCTTTTGTGCATCAGGTTCGGCATTAAATTCTTTTGCTTTTCTCTGTGAGTGCTCTCTTAGATTGATTAGTTCTTCATCTTGCATTGGATAATAATCCAAGCCATTAATCATTTTATCAAATTCTCTCATAACTAAAAAATATACAACAAAAGGTTAATTGTCAATATTGATATTATCAATATACAATTAACCTTTTAGGATAATCTCTTTTTTTCTCACCAAAAACTATGACTGATAAGCACCGGCTTGTTGAGCAGAAAAACTCCAGACATTAGATGCTTTTAGTTTATCTTTATCAATATGACGCAAATCATCTTGTGCATAAAGTGATGTTGAATGATGATTTGATGCTTTTGCTGTTTTTCCACCTGAAGGTGACCACGTTGATTCTGTTGCTGTATAACCAGATGCTCTTGATGTACCGTTTAATGACATAGGAGCCTCCTTTCTTAATATCTTCTTATATTCATCTTAT
Source organism: uncultured bacterium (assembly GCA_900549855.1). Lineage (GTDB taxonomy): Bacteria > Cyanobacteriota > Vampirovibrionia > Gastranaerophilales > Gastranaerophilaceae > CAG-196. The sequence continues at coordinate 13,150 of URPS01000017.1, forward strand.
ATACATATAAAGTATTTTTATTTTCTAAAATTTCACAATTTAGCCCAATCTTTACAAAACTTTACATAACAACCCAAATTAAAATACCTTTAAACTATAATAGAAATATACAAAGGAGATTATTTTGGATATTTTAATGGATGACGTAACTGCCGGAATATTAGCAGAATTAGAAAAAACACAAAAAGAATTTTGGAATGTACCTAGAAAAACAGGTGTATTATTAAATACATTTATAAAAATGATGAATGCAAAAAGCGCATTGGAAATAGGAACTTCTAACGGATATTCCGGATTATGGCTTTCTAAAGCGCTTAAAGAAACAGGTGGAAGACTTACTACGATTGAATTCTATGACAAGCGCCAAAGTATTGCGATAGAAAATTTTAAGACTTGCGGAGTTATGGATATTGTTAGACCACTACAAGGTTCTGCGTGTGAAATATTGGAATCGTTAGATGAAAGCGAAAAATTTGATTTCGTATTCATAGACGCTTGCAAAAAAGAATATGTTAAGTATTTTGAGCTTGTAAAACCACATTTAACTCAAAAAGCTATGATTGTTGCTGATAATATAATCTCTCATTCAGAAAAAGTTCAAGATTTTATTGCGGCAGTTGACGCTGATGAAGAATTCCAGTATGCAATAGTAGAAGTCCCTGGGGGAATTTTAACAGCGTATAGAAATTAAATTCTAACAATAAGCAACATTATATGTTACAATATAATTAGAATAGTTTATTGAGGTTTAATAATGTACGAATTCCCGTTTGAGTTGGATGATTTTCAAAAAGAGGCTTGTGAGTGTATTACGAAAGGTGAAAGCGTTGTTGTCTGCGCCCCTACAGGAGCCGGTAAAACTGTAATAGCACAACACGCAATACATTGCGCTTTAGAGCAAGGCAAAAGAGTTTTTTACACAACTCCTCTTAAAGCATTATCAAACCAGAAATATAATGATTTTTCAGAAAAATACGGTTCTGATAAAGTTGGGCTTTTAACCGGTGATACTTCAATAAATCGTGGTGCACAAATTGTCGTAATGACAACAGAAGTCTTTAGAAATATGCTTTACGGTACAAATTTCGGTTCTGTTACTGATAATTTGAAGGATGTTAAGTACGTTATTTTAGACGAAGTTCACTATATGAACGATGAACAGCGTGGTACAGTTTGGGAAGAAAGTATTATTTATTGTCCGACAAACGTTCAACTTGTAGCACTTTCTGCAACTGTAGCTAACGCAGACAAACTTACTGATTGGATAAATACAGTTCATTCTAAAACAGAATTGATTAACACTGATTTTCGTCCGGTTCCATTGAGATTTTATTATTTTGATTCATCTCAACCGCATACATTGCTCCCACTTTTGACTCCTAGTGGAGCTTTAAATAAAAAAATCAAACCGGAAAAGAAAGAATTTAAGCGTGGCAAAGCTGTTCAAAAGAAAAATACAGTAAAAGATGTTGTGAGAAATTTGCACGAACAAAATATGCTACCTGCAATCTATTTCACTTTTTCACGTAAAAAATGTGATGAACAGATGGAAAAATGCGCATCATTATGTTTGATAACACCTAAAGAGCAAGAGCAAATCAGAGAAATAATTGATGAATATATTGCAGAAAATCCTTATTTGTACAAAAACAAACATATAGAATATTTGCTTCAAGGTGTTGCATCTCATCATGCAGGTTTACTCCCAGGTTGGAAAGTACTTGTAGAAAAGCTTTTCCAAAAAGGATTAATTAAAGTTGTATTTGCGACAGAAACACTTGCTGCCGGAATCAACATGCCGGCACGTTCAACGGTAATCAGTTCAATTAGCAAAAGAACAGATAGCGGACATAGAACTCTTACTCCTAGTGAATTTTTGCAGATGTCAGGCAGAGCTGGACGTAGAGGCATGGATGAAATAGGTTATGTAGTAATTGTAGGTAGTCCTTTCCAAACTCCTGAAGAAGTTGCAGAACTTGTTTTGAGTGACGCTAATCCTTTAGAAAGTAAGTTCTCACCAAGTTATTCAATGGTATTGAACCTTCTTCAAAGATTTACTTTAGAAGAAGCTAAAGAACTTGTTCTAAAGAGTTTTGGATATTTTTCTTCTAACTACAGAATTGAACCTTTGATAAATTTAAAGAAAGAATTTGACCAAAAAATAGATGAATGTAATTCTTTTGAATGTTATTGCAAACGCACAAACGAAGATTTGCTTGAATATAATAAAATTCGTGATATTTATGTTCAGAATAGAAGAGTATTCAAAACCATTCAAAAACAAGAAAAGAAGAAAAATAGAACACTTAGTGATGAAGCGGTTGAATTTGGCAGACAAACAAAATTAATGCTTGAAAAAATGCACTCTTATCAGTGTGATACTTGTAAGTTATTCAAAAAGCATATGAAAAATATTGATTTGCTTGAAAGATATTTAACAAAAGAAAAAGCACTTGATAAAGAAATTGAAAAACAGAAAGATATTTTCTGGAATAAATTCTTATCTCACAGAGCGGTGCTTGCAGAATACGGATATTTAAAAGATGATTATCCGACAGAAAAAGGTGTTACAATTTCTCAAATTCGTTCAGAAAATGAATTATTCTTAGCACAAATAATTTTCTCTGGAGTGTTGGAAGGGTTGACTCCTGCTGAATTGGCAAGTGTTGTTTGTGCTATTACCACAGAAGACATGAGAGCTGATTTGTATTCACAACTTCCGTTATCACCTAATGTAAGGAAAAAACTTAATAAAATCAAAGATATTAGACGTGATTTAGATAAAAAACAAAAACATTATGATGTAGAAGATCCTATGTATATTAATGGATTTTATTCACCATTAATAGAAATGTGGGCTAATGGTGCAGAATGGGATAGTATTATTGATGAAGTTGACATGGGTGAAGGTGACATTGTAAGATGTTTTAAACGAGTTATTGATGTACTTAGACAATTCTGTACCATTGCAAATGTGCCTGAAGACTTAGTCTTTACAGCAAGAGAAGCAATTGACTTGATACAAAAAAGCCCGATTGATATAGATTAGGTTTTTATAGTAAAACGTTATTACACACTTACGAACCTGTAGCTAGAACTACAGACCGGTACGTCAAACAAAAAAACTCCCCCGAGGAGAGGGAATGCGCCAAGCTTGTAGTTACACCAATGAGGCGGAGTTGGTAGTTTTAATGTAATTTTGTAATTTTTACCTTGCTGCCGACCCAATACCTACATGTATAACCTCTACCTCACCCTAACCCTCTCCTGCTAGGAGAGGGAACAAGCGCCAAACCGGTAGTTACACCAATGAGGCGGAGTTGGTAGGAAACAAGATTGTTTTGTTACCCCTCGCCCCTTGTGGGAGAGGGAGTAGCCGTTTGCGAATGTTAATGAGCATTACGGATACGGGTGAGGGGTAAAATACTATGGATTAGCATCCCCCTCACCCGAATTTCTAAACTCACTAACGTTCGTTAACAAATTCTACCCTCTCCCACAAGGGGCGAGGGGTGATAAAACAATTTAGTAAGTTGTCTACGTGCGTAGCACTAGATGATGTGGTGTGGCATAGCGACAGAGCCTTTGTTAAGACGTTTTTGTAATTCACCGGATGGTTCGTAGAATGGTGATACTGTCATTATTCTAGCCGCAATATCAGGATAGTGATAAATAAATTTAAGTTCACTTTCTGTTAAAGGTTTTTGTGTGTGTACGTTTGCGTAACGTGCCAATTCCAAAATATTTCTGGCTTCGTTTTCGTCTTTAAATTCAAGTTCTAATTTATCATATACGTTTCTAAATCCCTTGATACCACCGTATTCTCCGGTTGTAATCATTCTTCCTGTTTCAATGATTTCCGGTTCACCTCGTCCTAGTTCTTCGAAATCGTACAATTCATAATTTCTTCTGTCTTTTAGAGCACCGTCAGCGTGAATACCTGATTCGTGAGCAAAAGCATTATCACCTACTGCCGGTTGATTGATTGGGATTGGTAAGCCAAATGCGTATGCGGTGTATTTAGCAAGTTTCCAAGCTTTGCTTAAATCGATATTTTCATCAACTTGGAATTGACCGTTTGCATTTCTAAACCCTGCTGATTTTAAAACAGCAAGTAAACAAGATACCAAGTCCGCATTGCCGGCACGTTCTCCCATACCATTTATCGCAGTGTTGATATATGCGTCTACTCCGGCATCCACGGCTGCCCTTGCACCCTCAACGGAGCAAGCAACTGCCATTCCTAAATCGTTATGGAAGTGCATCTCTATTGGCATTTGTGTTTCTTTTGCAAGTCTGTAAATCCTTGTATAAGTTGTATGCGGGTCTTCATAACCGAGTGTATCACAGTATCTAAAACGGTATGCACCACGTTTTTTTACTTCTTTTGCTAATTTAATAAGAAAGTCTAAGTCACTTCTTGAAGCGTCTTCTGCGTTTACACCAATAATTTTAGCACCTTTTGAAACAGCACATTCCACTGCTTCGCAAGTCATTTTAATAATATCATCCGGAGTTTTCTTGCCAAGATATTTACCGTAAATCATTTGTTCAGACGTTGATTGTGAAAGATTGCAATTTTCTAAAAGCGGACAATTATTAAAAGACTTTTCTACATCAGAAGCCATTGCACGCATCCAACCGGAAAGCTTTGTTTTTCTAATGACACCACGTTTAACAAGCTCCAAATTTGCATTCAAATAATTTATTTCGTGCATTGTTGTCGGGAAACCAAACTCGGATTGAGTTATTCCCATATCATCAAGCATAAGATTAATGATAGTCTTTTGTAATTTTGCCAAACCTAACCTTGAAGTTTGAACTCCATCTCTGTTTGTTACATCTACGAAATAAATTTTTGGCATTATTATTCCTCCACTATGTGCACTCTTTATGGAAAATTTGCACAACCTTGCCTACTCAAATAGCTATATAATGCAGATATTGTACAATATTAAAAAGAAATGAGCAAGTAAAGATTATGTTAAATTATTTTAAATACTTTATGATATTACCGCCAATTTCGTATCTTTCACAATATCGTTTTAATTCTTTAATCACGACACCAGACAGCGCAATGACTGCGATTAAATTAGGCACTGCCAAAAACAGAGTAACAGCATCGGATAAATTTATGATACTTTGAAAGTTCATTGCAGAGCCCGCAATTATACATAAACAGTAAATTGCTTGAAAAATTCTAGTTTTGAACTTGGATTCCCCAAACAAAAATCCCCACGCTTTTAATCCATAATAAGAACCGCAAAGCATTGTTGATAAAACAAAACAACTTGCCATAATTGTTAATATAATAGGAAATGCAGGACAAATAGTGGCAAAAGCTTTTGATGTAAGTTCGATACCAGCTATACCATCAACTGTCAAATAAGCTTTTGAAACAACGATTACAAACGCTGTTGCGACTCCAACAATAACAGTATCAACAAAAGGTTGAAGCATAGAAATAAATGCTTGAGCTACAGGCTTATTGGTGTTTACGGCAGAAAATGCAATAGGTGCAGTTCCTAAGCCGGATTCGTTTGCAAACATCGCTCTTCTAAATCCCCAAAGTAAACAGGCAAATGCACCACCTGTGATTGCTCTAGGAGAAAAAGCTTCTTTTATAATTAATACTACAGTTTCCGGAAGATGATTAATATTAACTAAGCAAACTAAAAAAGCGCTTATCACATACAAAGAACACATCACAGGCGTTACTTTAGAAGTAAATTTCCCAATAGCTTTAATTCCGCCAATAATTGTAAACCAAGTAATAATCGCCACTATCAGACCTAATATCCAGCCATTATCGGCAAATATACTGGAGTTTCCACCGGTAACCTCTGTATATTGTGCTGTCATAGCATTTATCTGGAACAAATTCCAACCGCCAATCATTGCAAAAATACAACAAATTGCATATGTTTTTGACAAACAACTTCCAACTTTTTCAGTAAATTTATTCCCCTTAAAAGCTATCGGAATATAGTACATTGGACCTCCGGAAACACTTCCATCTGGATTTGTTTGCCTAAATTTTACTCCCAATAATACTTCTGAAAACTTTAATGCCATAGAAAACATTCCGGCAACAATCATCCAAAAAATTACCCCAGGTCCTCCAATTGACACCGCTGCTGCTGAACCCGCTACATTACCTATTCCGGCTGAAGCTGAAATTGTAGCACTAAGGGCTTGAAAAGATGATAACTCACCTTTCTTTTTTCTTTGATAACCATTTGGATTATTATGCACATAATTATTTGTTATTAGTTTTATTGAATGTTTAAATCCCCACAAGCCAATAAAACCAGTTCTAAACGTAAAATATAAAGCCGCTGATATCAAAAGCGCAATCAAAAATTCGACCTTAACTCCACCTATTGTTACATAAGAAAAAATTAAACCCGATACTTTATCTGCTATTGGTGATAACAAGCTATCTATTGCGGCATCTAAATTCATACATTTATTTTACTATAAACATGAACCTTTTTTAATTATTACTTTTTATTAAGAAAAGTTCTACTATGCGCTTGTTTATAGTAAAATTATAAATTATTGGAGGTAAGATTTAAGAATGTCAGTAGCTTTAGAACAGAAACAAGGATTAATTGCGGGTGATGGTTTATTGCCGGTAAAAATGGCACAATACGCAAAAGAAAACGGATTTGAAATCGTTGCAATTTCACTTTCTAACGATAATTACAAACAATTAAAAAAATATTGTTCAAAAGTATATTCTTTTTGCCCTGGAGAAGTGCAGAAGATTGAAGATACGCTAAAAGCCGAAGGCATCAAACAAATTACCTTCTTAGGAAAAGTTAGCAAGACTATTTTGCTTAAACGACCTAAATTTGATGCAAGAGCTGTTGAATTTATAAAAAAAGCAATTCGTCTAAATGATGACAAAGTTATGCTAATGATTATTGAAGAACTTGAAAAAATCGGTGTTACGATTTTAGACCAAACTCTTTTTATCAAAAACATGATGATTCCATCAGGAATTTTGGGAAGTGTTCAACCTACACAAGAACAAATTGATGATGTCAATTATGGTTACTGGTTAGCAAAAGAAACTGGAAAGTTAGACATAGGTCAATCTGTTGTTATTAAAGATAAAATGATTATGGCTGTAGAAGCTATTGAAGGAACCGATAATTGCATTAAGCGAGGATGTAAAATTGCAAAAAAACATTCAAGAGTTATTAAAGTTGCAAAACCTTCTCAAGATAAAAGATTTGATATTCCTGCGATTGGCTTAAGAACTATTAAAACGATGAAAAAATATAAAGCAGACTTAATTGCGGTAGAAGCCGGTGAAACAATTATTGTTGACAGAGAAGAAGTTATTAAATACGCAAACAAACACAACATCGTTATTATGGCAGTATAGTTATGAAAAAGATTTTTATTATTACCGGAGAATATTCAGGTGATGTTCATGCCGGATGCGTAGCAGAAATCCTTAAGCAAAAAAATCCTGAAATTGAAATAGAAGGTATTGGTAGCATTAATTTACAAAATGCCGGAGCAAAATTATTTTGCGACCATTCTAAAATGTCTGGATTTGGATTTAGTCTAAAAATGGCTATTGACCATTTATTATTAGAGAAAAAAGTTTCTGATTATATTTTAAATGAATACAAACCGGATTTAGTATTGCTTATTGATTATGGAACCTTTAACCTTAGAGTAGCTAAACGATTAAAAGGTCATGGCATAAAAGTTTTCCATTATATTCCGCCACAAGTATGGGCAAGCCGCAAATGGAGAATAAAAGGGATTAAAAAGTATGTGGATGAAGTTTTGTGCATATTCCCGTTTGAAGAAGACATGTACAAAGAATACGGAATCAATGTTCATTATTGCGGTCATCCTTTGATTAAGCAATTACCGGAAAAAGCAAACAGAGAAGAGTTTTTCGCTCGTCATGGTCTTGATACATCAAGACCGTTAGTTTCCATTTTCCCTGGGTCTAGACCTCTAGAACTTAAATTTTTGGCAAAAACATTTATTAAAGCGGCAAAAACTCTGCAAAAAAAACATCCGGAAGTTCAATTTTGCATTTCTCACGCTCCTAATTTGAGCGATGGAATTTTTGACAAATATATACATGATACTGATTTTAAGGTTATAAAAGGCGAAAACCAAGCACTTTTAAGCGTATCCGATTCTTTAATTTTAGCATCCGGAACAGTTGCGCTAGAAGCTTCTTTGTACCAAGTTCCATTATTAATCGGATACAAAGGTCCATGGATTTTATATTTATTGTACTTATTATTCAGGTGCATAAAAAAAGTTTCTTTACCAAATATCGTAACAGGTGAAGATATTGTACCGGAACTAATTCAAGCTAAATTTAATGCAGATAATATTTGTTATGAAACAGAACGTTTTCTTTATGACAAAGAATATAGAGAAAAGACTATAGCGGAGCTTGGTAAAGTTAGAGCAAAACTTTCCGACAAATATTCTGCTCAAGAAGTTGCTGAAGAAATTATTAAAGCGCTTAATTAATCAAAAAGAAAAGTCCGAACCATTGCCGGACTTAAAATCTTCTACAACCTTTTTCTAACCTTTATATATTTATAAAGTTAAATTGGATTGATTAATTGCGTTTTTGTAATAATTCTTAATATTTTGTCTTTGAACTATTTGGAGGTGTTGTTTTTATCTTTCAAATAAAAAAATTAAATAGTACGTTTTTGTGAGCATTTTTAATACATCTGCAATCTAGTAGGCATATTTTTCGTCATTGCGAGCGGAAGCGAAGCAATCTAATCGTTCAGATAGTAAGTCTATTTTGTATTCAACAAATATTTTCTCGCACAATCAAGCATTGTCGTAACCAAACCGGAATTTGAATAGATATTCATTCCACCGGATTCCATGACCTGTTTTGCTCTTTGCTCCCATAAGTTATATATATCTTCATCTGGCATATTAAGAACTTTACCTATCATTTTTAATTCTTTATAATCTAAAGGGATTGGCAAAGCACCACGTAGCAAATCTACAATATCAATTCTCTTTTTACGAGGAAAAGCTTTTAGAAAAGATACTACAGAAAGCTTGTTATCTTTAATATAATCTTTAATCATTTCTACCGACTCATCAACAAGAATCGGTTCTTGCGGAATACGATATTCTCCGAACGCTTCAGGCTCAATATCCATAACTGTTGCAATACGTTCTATTGTAGTTCCTCTGGTTGAAAACGGTACTGTTTCATCAATCAAATTGTAAACATATGATAGAGTTACACCTATCATTTCTGCAAAATCACGTTTATGAAGAGAATTTTTCTCCAAAAACTTTGCAACTTTTTCTGAACTTTTTTCTGGAATTATTTGTTTCATTTTATTACCTCATAAAACTTTACATCTAAAATTTGGTTAACTATAAGATAATGTAGTGTAAAGTTTTTTATAACCCTACTTTAGACAACCAACAAGCCAATTCCTGAAATATTAAAAATTATAATTATAAAATCTATCAAATAAAAAACTTCTATTTATTTTATAAAATAGAAGTTTTAACTAATTATTTTTGAATTTATTATTTGCATTCATTACAAATGCTTAATTCATCAAGCAAAATTGCATAAACATTTTCACCTTTTTTAGCTTTATAATGACATCCTGGGGTGATTAGACCAACAACAAAGCCAACGCTGCAACCTATAGGAATACCAATAGCTAAACCGGTTCCAATCTTAGCCGGAGTTGGTATAAATGCAAAGCCTACACCTGCTCCGGCACCAGCTATACCCAACGTTAATGTAGAAAGCGTCAACTTTCCTGCTGTAGTCCATGGTCCTTCTTTTAACTTATAGTCTTTAGTAAATGGTCTTGCTTTAATATCTATACAAGTGTTATCAGGAAAAACAATTTTTCTGAATATTAAACTTACACGAGCATTCTTATTAAACCATTTTGGTTTTTCAACGTTAGTAACTTCTGCAACAATCTTTGTTCCACATGGGAAAAGCAAAGTTCCTTCACGAGTATAAAGAGCTTGCGGCACTACAAAGTTAACGGTTTCTCCGGCTTGTGCGCACTTAGAGAAGAATTTTTCATCAAAAACAAATTGTAAAACGTTACCTTTTTCTATAACTTTTCTTAAGTTCGTAATTGTTACAACATTGCAAGGCGCATTTTTATGAACATCCAAATGCTCTATTGCTTGCGTTTTTTTACAGCAATTTGCAAGAACAGGAACGGTATTTATGCCTAAAATACTTAATATAAATAAGAATGATAAAGTTTTTCTAAACATAGAGTTATACCTCGATAAAATAACGACACCTCAGTATAACTCTAAATAACATATTTCTCAATAGCATTTTTAGATAGTTGCTTCTTGTTTTTTAAATTGCATTTCATATAATGCACGATATTGACCATTTTCAATATTCATCAATTGTTCGTGATTCCCTAATTCTACCAACTCACCTTCATTTATAACAGCAATCCTATCAGCATTTCTGATAGTAGATAATCTGTGAGCAATTACAAAGACCGTCTTATTTTGTATTAAATTATCCAACGCTTTTTGCACAACAGCTTCAGACTTATTATCAAGAGCAGATGTTGCCTCATCTAGAATAACAATTGGCGCATTCTTAATCATTGCCCTAGCAATAGCAATTCGCTGCCTTTGACCACCGGAAAGCGTAACTCCACGTTCTCCCAGTTCTGTATCCAAACCATCAGGTAATTCTTCCATCATTTCCTGCAAATGCGCTGATTCTACAGCTTCCATAAGTTCAGCTTCTGTTGCATCCGGATTACCCATCATTATATTTTCTCTAATAGTACCGGAAAATAGGAAATTATCTTGGAATACAATCGCAATATGACTTCTTAGAGAATGTAAACTTATATCTCTAATATCGATACCGTCGATTGTAATAGAGCCGGAATTTACATCATAAAATCGTGGAATTAAGTTTACCAAAGTCGATTTTCCACCTCCGGAATTTCCAACTATAGCCAATGTTTCGTTTTTATTGATACTCAATGATAAATTCTTTAACACAGGATGATTTTCAACATATTCAAAATTAACATTATTGAACTCAACTTTGTTTTCCAAACTCTTCAAAGTAATTGCATCTTTTTTATCACAAATTTTTGCTCTCAAATCAAATAATTCAAACACACGCCCCATTGCAACAAAAATATTTTGGATATTAGTAAGAGTGTTACCTAAAGTTTTTACCGGCTTATAAAGCAGCAATAATGAAGTTACAAACGAAGCAAAGGCACCCGCTGTCATTTGTCCTGACGTAATCAAATGAGTACCGTAAGCTAAAACTCCAGCGATACCACAAGATGCAATAACATACATAAGAGGACTCATCCAAGCAGAACGCTTTGTTAATGACATATTAACATTAAAAGACTCCAAAACTTGATCTCTAAAATATTTTTCTTGTCTGTCTTGAAGTTCATATGCTGCCATAACTTTATTGCCATTATAAGTTTCATTGATATTAGTAGTAATGTTACCACCAATCACCATATTCTTGTTAGATGCAGATTTAATTCGTTTTCTAATTAATGCAACCGGAACAAATGCTACACATAGGACAATTACACCAATTACAGCTAATTTCCAAGAACTGTACAACATAACAGCTACAAGACCCAATGCTCCAAATAAACTTGTTGTAATTGTTTTAATTTGATCTACAATGCCGGAAGATGCTGTTTGAGGGTCATTCATATATCTTGAAATAACGATACCTGATGGATTTTCGTCAAAGAATTGCGGGTCCATATAGATTAGCATATGGAACAAATCCATTTTTACATCGTTTGTAATCCTTTGGCTTGTCCACGCAGAAATATAGTCATTCAAATATCTCAAAACACCTTGAAAAGCAGCAAAAAGAATTACACCAAATGGTATAATAAACGCAAAAAGCTGCCAAGTTAACGTAAATTCATGTCCTAATAAATGAAATACCCAATCTTGTTTTCCAACTACATAATCAAGATAAGGTTTTAGCGCAAACGCTGTTACACCATCCAACAGGCCTAGTGGAATTGCAACTAAAAAGCCACAAATTATTCTAAACATATATGGTTTAATATATGGAAAAATACGTGATAATAACCATCCGTACTTAAAAGAGTTTTGCGCTGATGTGCTACTTAATTTCATTCTATATAATCCCTCTTATACTCCCTCGCTTACTTCATTGTACCATCAAAATACTCAACTGCAAAAAGATTGTTACAATTGACCAGCAAGGTAATACATTTTGTAAAAATAATAGTTTAGGATTATTTTATGAATACTCTTAAAATTAAACGTGTTTATGAAATTCCTTCAAAAACGGATGGTATAAGAATTCTTGTTGATAGATTGTGGCCACGAGGTGTATCTAAAAAAGATGCCCAAATCGATATTTGGGACAAAGATATAGCCCCAAGTCCGGATTTGCGTATATGGTTTGGACATAAAGCCGAAAAAATTGAAGAATTCAGTAAAAAATATCAAGAAGAACTTCAATATAAGACTAATGAACTTAAAGAAATAAAAAACATGCTCAAAAAATCAAATGTGACATTAATTTATGCAGCAAAAGACCCCAAAATCAATCATGCAATTGTGTTGATGAAATATTTAGAAGATTTTAAACAATAAAATTCACACAAAATAAGATAGAAACTCTTTGTATACACTTTCCACAACCTTTGTAATCGTATCGATTAAACTCTTATCAATTTCAGCACTCTCTAATTGCTGTCTATAAAAATCTTCATCGATTTCTGACATTTTTTGCTTTTGAGTTTTTGCACTTACAATATAGTGCTCTTGCTTTTGACGTAATGCAGTTCCTTTGCAAAGTTTCTTTGCTGCTGCAAAATCATAATATTTATTAATACGTTGAATGTTCATACATATTGTAATATAACACAAGGTTTGATTATTTGTAACAAATAGATTGAGTATATTTAGCAATATTATAAATTATAAAATGACTTTTGATATATTTCCCTTCTGTTACTAATATCATTATACATTCCTTCTTCTTGAATGTTTTTTCTCTCTGTATTTTAATGCCGCCATTAATCTGTTTTATGCTTGTAATTCCCTCGAAATTGAAGCTACATGAACATTTGCTGTATGAAAACTAATATTTTGCAAAGTAGTTCTAAGACATCTTTTTCTCGATTTGTAAACATATAATTATTTAAAAATATTAATTACCTCCGATTTAATTCCAAAATCTAAATCTTCAGAAAACTTTGTCTTTTCTCCATCAATATGGGCTAAGCAATAGTGATTTTTAATTTTAAAATCCTTTGCTTTGATATACTCTGCTATTTGTGAATTTGTTTTTATGTTCAATAAAATTTTTAAAAATTCAATGAAAAACAGTATAGGATTTTGCGTTTTTAGTATAAAAATATCAAACAATCCGTCATCTAACTTTGCTTCCTTTGCAATCGAAAATAAATTCCGATACATATTTCCAGCGTTTGCAATAATGATACAAGAAGCCTTAATCGTTCGCATTTCATTATCTATAATTACCGAATATTCTTTATTTTTAAGTCTTAGAGCAAAAATTATTCCGGCAATCAAGTAGGCAAAATATCCAAATTTGTTCTTTAATGATTGAGGAGTTTTTCCTATGATATCTGCATCATATCCAAGTCCGCATCTAAGTGCAGAAAGCTTGTTGTTAACAGTTATTACATCTATTTTGGTAATATTTTCTTGCTTAATTATTTTTAGAGCATTTGTTATATTATTTATCCCAAAATTGGCTGCCAACAAATTTGCGGTGCCGGTTGGAATTATCCCCAGAGTTTTATTTGTATTAACTAAATATGGCAAAACCTTATTAACCGTTCCATCTCCTCCCACAACAAGAATTGTGTCAAAGGTTTCCATATCAACATCTTGCAATTCATCAATAGTTATAAATTGAAAACGAGTATGTTTTTTTAAAAGTAATGTCTGTATCTTTTGCCTGTATTTTATTGCTCGTTTTCTTCCGGCACTAAAATTTGATACAACAAGAACGTTATTCATTATCTACTCCTTTTGAAAAAAGTTTTGTATAAATAGATAACAAAAATACCCCCAATAAATACGCACCAATTACATCTGTCGGATTATGAACCCCAAGCCAAACTCTTGAAAATCCGACAAACAAAATCCATATTACAGAAAAGATGATACCTAAATATCGCCACACTTTGTTTTTACAATAATTATGAATAAAATAAATTACCATTCCCCACAAGCAAATTGTAACCAAGCTATGACTTGAAACATAACTAAAACTATGCGGATGAATTGCAAGTTGCATTTCAAATGGTGGTCTTGGTCGATGAACAAGTGGTTTAATTATACAGTTTAAAAGAAATGTTACTAGTGGGATTGAACATAAAAAGATAATTGATTTATATTCTCTTTTCTTGAAAAACCAAATGCTCCCAACAATCAATGGTAGAGCAATCATTGCTGAATACAGTTTGCAATCAGGAAGTAACGGAATCCACAAAGGCAGATTTTTCAAAACACTTTGCAAATGCAAAATGAAAGCCTTGTCCCATAAATCAATTATGGGACAAGATTTCACGATTATTGAAAAAATTATAAATATTGCAAGTAGCAATGAAGTTTTTTTCATATTATTTTCCACAACCTGCACAATGTCCTGAACATTTGTGTTTAGGTTTTTCTTTTGAGCAGAAATTATCTCTATCAACGTAATATTCGCCTTCAAGAGGGAAAATTGTCATCCAAAGATTATTTCTCCAATCCTCATCAAGAATTTCTTTAACTTCTTCTGAATACTTGTCGATTTCAGAAGTGATTTTAGGATCAGTCAAATACGCAGCCGCATTTTCGTGAGTTTCATAAGGCTTGAATTCTTGATAATATTTTCTCAAAACGTCTGGTCTATCTACTATCATACAAGGTCTTAACATATTCCCGTCTTCGTAAGGAATACCATCTCTAATGGCTTTCATAAACGGAGCCGCAAGAGCTTCTGTAAGAGTACAATTCTTAACGTTATGTGTTGCCAAATGAACAAATGTACAAGGTTCAACATCTCCATTCGGGTTAACGTGAACATATTGTCTTCCGCCCGCAATACAACCCATCATTTCAGGACCGTCACCCCAGAAATCAACTGTCATCATAGGAAGTGTATTTCTTGCGTTGTAAACTGCTTTCAAAATTTGTTGTCTTTGCTTTGCGTTAGGAACTAAACTTACGTCCGGACTATCACCAACTGGAACATAGTGGAAGAACCAAGACCACAAACAGCCTTTGTCTGATAACATTTTCATGAATTCATCTGATGTTACCTCGTCACAGCTTTTTGATGTTGCCGTAATACTTGCACCAAAGAATACACCTGCTTCTCGCAACATATCCATTTTTTGCATTACCATATCAAAGCAACCTTCACCACGAACAGCATCGTTATCTTCTTTTAATCCCCATAGAGAAAACATTGGGTGAACGTTTCCTAATTTTTGGAGTTTTTTTACAACTTTTTCTGTAATTAATGAGCCGTTTGTGAAGGTAATAAACGCACAATCATTAAATTCTTCCGCAAGTTCCAAGAACTCTTTTCTAGCAAAAGGTTCGCCACCAACAACAGGGATAATGTGAATACCCATAACATCTCGAGCTTCGGTGAAGATTTCTCTCCATTTTTCTTTTGAAATATCGTCATTTACATTGTACTCGTGAGCCCAACAACCTTTACAATGGAAATTACATCTTTTAGTGATTGAAGATAATAAAACTGTAGGTGGGAAAAATCCGTTCTTTTCGTTGAATTCAGAGCGTTTTCTTAGATTGTCACCATAATATCCGTTTACAAAGAAGTTTTTAATCCATTTGTTACGACAGTTTGGGTGTAATTCTGTCAAAATCTTTTTCCACCACAAAAGATGCGGATGTTCTGATTCAAATAACCATTGCATTCTTCTTGCGTGATTAATTCCGCCTTTAGAACCTGCAATTTTTTCAAAGATTTTTGCAAGGTTGATAAGTTTTTGCTTGCTGTAATGCTTGCCCAAATAATTTAATGTTTGGTCAATCACAAAGTTATTAAATTTAAGTTTTAATCCGTCAAAACAGCCCATAGAATTTGACTGCCAAGCAGTTGATTGTTTTTCTACTCTCATTTCCTACCCTTTCTATACGAGAACTTCATTTAATATATTTTTATTCATTTCTTGAATCATTTTCTTAACTTGCTTGTACAATTTCGCATCAGTTTTATTAACTGTTGCAAAAATTATTACATCATCGGAATTCTGAATCCCAGTTACAAATTCTTTTGAAATATCCCCGCGAATCATGTTGAGATTGCTAAAATCTTTCAGACTTTCTAGAACTTTTCGTGAAATTTGCTCGAATACAACGAGCGAAATATTTTTATCTTGGTTTGCAAGAAGAACCATTTTTAAATCTGTCAAATCATTTTCAACATTGTAGATAACATTTTCTCCAAGCATTGAGTATGTAAGCTTTTTGTCGGTGTTTTCCGCAAAAATCACTGTGATTAATGAAGCGATTACACCGAACACAATTCCTAACAAAATGTTTGTGAAAAGTTTTGGTGAAGTTTGTTCATATTCTTGCAATTGTCTTGGCTCTTTTAAAACGATAACTTTTGAAGACTCTGACATCTGATCAACAAGTTTTGCCCATTCCAATTTTGAAGAAAGGGCTGCGACTTTTTCTGCATCTTCGCGTAATCTCATTTCAGACTTAACTCCGCTGACATATTGTCCTTGAATACCTGACATTGCTTTTTGTGCTGATTTTGAGATAGAACTCAATGCCGCAAGTCCGCCTGAACCGCTTACGGCTGTAGACGGCAAACCGCTAACACTGTTCATTTTGCTGTTCAAATCTGCTTTTGCTTTTAAGTATTCTGATTCAATAATCTTTTTGTCTGATTTGGATTTTGTAGTGTTGATTTCTTTGTTTAATTCCAAATAGTGTACGATTATTGAGTTTACTACGTTGTAGGCAAGTTCACGGTCTTTGTTTTTGTATTCAATGGTAACAACGTTTGTGCCTTTTTTGTTTTCAAACGAGATTCCTTTTTTTAGGAATTTTTCGGTGGTTAAGTATTGACCTGTTTTCTTGGTCGGAATTATTCCGAAAAGTTTTTTGAATCTTAGGTCGTTGTCTTGGATAACTTTGTCGATAACGAGCGGTGATTGCATAAGCTCGATATCGTTGGCTAAAGTTCCACTGCCGGACATAAGCGCTGCCATTCCGCCACCGGCGCCGAGTTCGGAGATAACGTATGGGTTAATCTCAGCCATGTTGGAGTTATTTGATTTGTTGATGTATAAATCCGCATCAACTTTGTATTTTTTAGGTAAGACGAATGTTAGTAAAATAAATAATGATAAAACCGCAATAAATACTTTTGTTATAAGAAATTTTCTACTCCAAAGAGCAAAAAATATCTTTTTCAAGTCAATAGTTAATTCTTCGTCTAATTCGTCCTGTGAACTGCAATAAATAATTTGTTTTTCTTCCATTCTTTCTCCTTCATATATTTTCTGATTGTTTATAAAATATTTTCCTGTTATGCAAGCTAATTTTGTTCTGTTTTTTAGTATAATAATTTCTTTTTGTTTATTATGTTATTAGTTTAAATCTTTTGTTTTTATTACATAAGTTTTGAATAAGTATAAAATATCATTGCTATTATTTAAAGTAGCAAGAGTGTTATCCATTTTCGATTGTATTTTCAATATTTCATCTGCGGAAATTTCATCATTCGTAATAATTACGATATAAATACAAAGATTCTGCTTTGGATAATTTGTTTTATAAAAGTTAACATATTTTTTTATATGCTCATACATACAATTACAAACATTAGAACTAAAAAATTTAACTTCCAGCAAACAGTCAATATTAGGATATGTTTTTATAGCATCAGGATATATAGGAGGTACCCCTTTTGCAGTGATTTTCATTTCTGAGTCAAATGGGATGTTTAATTCCCTGCAAAAATAATTTACAGCTCGCTTTTCAATATTGGGACCGATAATTCCTTCTCTTAAATAAGGTTGCCATTCAACTTTTTTCATTGGAGTTACTTTTCCTTTTCTCGCTTTATCTGAAAAACAAATTTCTGTTTCTCTTTTTTTATCTTCTTTTTCCTTGTTTGTCATTGGCTGTTCTTTCTTACCACTAAAACATTCTTTTATAAAAATTTCTAAATTTTTATTTATCAAGCCAAAATTGTATGCAATCAGTACTATTACGGCAAAGTAACACCACCCATAATCTGATTTCAAAGCTAAACCTAGAACAAAAATATAGCCTATAACGATTACAACATTAACCTTATTATCTTTTAAATATTTTAAGAATTGGATTAAAGTGATAATAACCAAAGTTATTGCAGTAATTCCATGCCAGTATTTTGAAACTATATTCATCACCAATACAAGGTTATTCCATAAAACTTTATAGTAAAAAATACTGGCAACCAAAATAGTTATCAATAATAACATTAGGTACCACTTAATTTTTATTGCTTTTTTATTTTCGTGCTCCACTCGTTCTCCTTTATTTTAATAATTTATATTTTTTTACATAATAAATTCTGTGAATAAACATAACTAGATATGTTGAAGATACTAATATCGCTACACTGTAAATGGTTATATTGTTTAGCAAATATAATATAGCCAATCCTATAATGTTATATATGCCACCTAAAATATATCCTTGGTTTGTTTCTTTTATATAACCGAATGCACCTAACAATGGCATTCCTAAAGTATCAACAAATACATAAAATACAAATGATAAACTAAAGATTTGCAAAATTCTTATAGCTTCTAAATATTTATCAGAATAGAATATCAAAATTAAATATTTAGAGGCAAAACACAAAAATAAAGAAGCTAAACAGGCAAATATTATCAGATATTTCAACATTTTCTTAAAGAAAATAATATCTTTGTTTTTTGTCATATACGGAAATAAAGCATTAATAAAAGTGAAATATAAACTTAATACAGCCCAAAATATTTTATCTGCCGCTACATAATAGGCAACTAATGTTGTAGAAGCTACAATGCCTAATAAAAAAGCATTTGTTTGCCTATATAATGCAATTCCTATTTTTGTTAAGAAAAACTGTGAACTGTATTGAATTGTTAGTATGAGCTTTTTTAAGTTTGGCAAAGTGTATTTTATATTAAATATTTTTCTAATAAAAATTAAACTTACAATACCTGCCACTATATATGATATAGAATTAAAAAGTGGATATAAAATATAATCTTGTGGCTTTTTAATGCAAATAAAAATTAATATACAAAAAGAAACACGAGTTATTATATTTAAAAATGTAATAAATTTCATTTTTTCCATACCTTGATAGAACCAAGTAACAATAAGGATTTGCCCTAATAATCCAATATAAGTTAATAAATAGACTAACCAATCAATCCTGAATTTAGGAATAAATGATATTAACAATATTAGTAAGAGAAAACCTATAGCTAGAAATATAAATTGAGCAGTTAATATTGCAGAGAAATCATTACTTACTCTTTTCTGATTATTACTATTTCTAGCGATTGTTCTAACTCCAGACAGGTCGAATCCAAACATAACAAATCGCCAAAAATAATCCATTATTACTTGAGCATAAAAAATCAAACCAAACTTATCCACGCTAAAAATTCGTGATACGTATGGCAATGTAATAAATGGTAATGCATAATTAAGAAATTGAATCATCATTAATGCAATTGTATTAACTTTAAGTTGTTTTGTATTTGACATTAATATGCTTTCTCTAGTATTACCTTGGCTAATAAATAATCTCTGTAATCGTTTATATCTAAAAATTCTTCTTTTGGAATTTCAAATAAGTATGGTTTTTTACCAAAGAAGTAAGAATTTGCTTTCATTTGTTCATACGGTTGAATAAAGATTCCACCATCTTGCATATACATAGGAGGTAAATCTCGAGCACAAACATGCTTTGGAGCATATGGATTATAATTAAAAACTGTTTTATCTGTGTTCCAAAGATGTTCTTTTAATTCGATAACAGATAATAATGAATCGTAGCCTTCATCTAACTTTGCCCAAAAAGTTTTAACAGCATTATCATATGTCTGAGGACTTAAAAGAGGGTTTGTACAATGAGACCATACAACAATATCTGTAGATATGAGTTCACACATGTTTTTTATCATATCATTGGCGCTTGCTTGACTTTCATCACAATAGAAATCTGGACGTCTTATAATTTCAGCTCCAGCTTTTTTGCCTTCTTCTAACATTTCATCGCTATCAGAACCGACAATTACTCTATCAATATTTTTACATTGCAGTAATTGTTTTACTTTTCTTGAAATCAATGTTTCATTATTTAATTTTAATAAAGATTTTGATTTAACTCTTTTTGAACCTTTTCGTGCTACAATAACTGCTGTAATTTCTTGTTTTCTCATTATAAACACTCCTTTATCTAATCTTGGTATAAATCTGTAAAGACTCCTTTTAATCCCACAGGGTTTACTGATATTATTTCAGTATCTGGATAATATAAACAAGCAAACTTTTTAAATTCTTTCCAGACTTTTATTAAATTTCTATTTGGTCTAATTTTATCATTCTTTGTGTCAAAATAACCTGTAGAGCAATCACAACCTACTAGGTATATTTTGGATGGATTTGTGTAAAGTGCGAATTGAGCAGCGGCAAAAATTGTAGAACCACCTTCTACAAGCCAAGTTTTATCTATATCAGTGCTAAAGTCCACGTTATAAGGTGGATATTTCGAATAGGTATAATATTTTTTTGCCCCAAGTTCCAATATAATGCTTTCTGGAATAATAGAAATATATTTTAGTTCTGGAAAATTAAACGCCTGTTTTGGGTATCTTCCCATAAATATTTCTAAATATTTATTTTTATAATTTTTCAAAAAAGCTAAATAATCTTTAATGGCAAAATAATCTGCAGCGAAAAAATAATCTAAAGTAATTTTATTATAAAAGCAAGCTCTATTAACTCCAATTGATACAGTATTCGAAATAGGTTTATATTTATTTAAAGAAGGACCTGTTGCTATTATAGCAATAGCTTTGTTATTATATTTATTCTTATATTTACTGAAAGATTCTTTATGAGTTTCTGTAACTATATTTAACTGTGATTGATACCAATCTTGATCTGCTATTGAACGTATACAACGAAATGGAGTAGTTATACTATAATAAAATCTATAAAACAAAAACTGAATTATTTTTTTTATGTAAATGTGTGAGTCAAGATATTTTCTAAATTCTGATTTTTCTCTCATTTATATTCCCTTTCTTTACGATTAATAATACAGAGCAAGCAAGTCCTAAATAAAACCATAAATATACATAAAATATCCCAATGTTATATACCGATGATAGGATTAACATGCATACTATTGTTTTTGACATTGCATCTATAAATATTTTTTCAACGGCACTAAAATATTTTTTTGCTAATTTGAATATTTTTAAAGTTTTTAAAATAAAAATAACATATAGCAAATAACCAACGATTCCGGTTTGATGTAATAGCAAATACATTACATTTGTATTTATTAGAACTCTATTTGTTGTAGCCATTTTTATATATATTTCTTGTGTTAAAGGAACTGGAGAATTTTTTAATTGTTGAAATAAAATATGTTCATTGTTTCCAAATCCAATCCCTAATATTGGGTGATGAATAAATATAATGAATTGATTAATATAATTTATAATTCTAGTAGCTAATGAATAATCAGCAATTATTAAATTCTCTATTGAAAAATTATTAAAAACAGAAATAACTTTAATAATTCTATATAAAGGTGTTTTTTCTACATCTATCAAATTTTGCAGCAAGAATATACTAATAAGTATAATTACTATTGCTAAAAATATTATAAATTTTTGCTTTATTAAAAAATTTTTTATATTTTTAATGAAGAACAATAGTGTTACAATCATAGATATTAGAATGTAAATTGGAGATTGTGTTAATATTAAATTTATTAGCATTAAGGGTATTATATATTGATGAATTAATAAGTTTATTCTTTTATTTTCAAAAATTTGTATTCGTTCTCTTACAAAAGAATATATTATTGGCATGTTTATTGCTATAAATTGTCCTAAACTTCCAGGTTCATCAAATAAACTACGGATCCGCAACAATCCACTTTCTCCAGAAATAATCATTCTATCTTCGGGTTGTATATTAGACAAAAAATGTATTATATTTGTTACAAATGTCAAATTTGCTACTGCAGAAACAAATTCAAGAACCCCCAAAATAAAAATTATAATATATGCGATAAAAAATATTTTAATAATAAATTTGAGATTAAAAAAATTAGGAACAATTACAATAGGAAATGAATATATAAGAAATATTCGAAAAATTATTTGTATAACACAATATATAAAAAAACTTGTTAACGAATAATATCCATATAGTAATGCAAATAGGCTTGCAATAATGCACCATGTTAAAAATAACAACAGATATATCATTGGAGATTTTTTACTAAGAAATATAAAATTATTTAAAATAGCTTTGGGTTTTAGTATAAATGCTAGAAATAGTCCAATTGGCAATATAAAATTAAAAAATCTTATGAAATTTATAGAATTAATATATAAAACGAAGGCTGGTAAAAATAAAAATACCAATGGACAACAAATAATGAAAAAAGAAAGCGTTTTTAAAGATATTGTAGATGATTTATTCATTACACTCCTCTACAATCACTTTTTCAAAAATTTCAACAACTTTACGCCAAGAAAAATTATTTTGTACAAATTCTCTTGAATCTTTGGCTATTTTAATACAAGTTTGCTCATTTTGAATTAAACTTATTACTTTTTGTGCATACTCTTCTTCAGATTTTGCAACTTTTAAAATATCTTCACTGGTATCAATTCCTTCAGCACCTTCAGGGGTTGTTACAACAGGAATTCCCATAGACATTGCTTCTAGAATCTTATTTTGGATACCACCAGCAATTTTTACAGGGCAAACAGACACTTTGCAATCTTTCATATATTCTCTTACATCTTCAACTTTACCAGTTATTTCAATATTATCAATTCTTTTTACTGCATCAAATAGATCTTTTCGGGGATTAGCTCCAATTATTTTAAATTGTACATCTGGTATTTCTTTTTTAATTAATGGGAAAACTTTTGTTGCAAAATATATTGCTGCTTCTGAATTTGGGATGTATTGCATAGAACCAACAAAACATATATTATTTCCTTTTGGGAAATTAATTGGTTTATAATATTCGGTATCTACTCCATTCCCTATAATTTTAATGTTTGCTTGTGGGGCAAATTGTTTTATATAATTTTTATCAATTTGAGAAATTACGGTTTGCATTTTAAATATTTTTGAACATTTCTTTTCATAATTTTTTACTTTTAAATATTCTATTCCTATTTTAAATTTATCCCATATAGATTGTACGTTTTTTATTCTTCTTTCATACATCATAGAAACAGCATCTACAAAATCAATAATAATATTTTTACCTTTATGTTTTTCCAAATAAGGAGCAATTCTAATCATATAACCTGTGATTATATCAAAATTATTTTCTTTAATTAACCTATCAACAACTTTTTGCATAGCTTTACTATAGAAATATTCAACAATAAAAGGCTTGTCATTAAAAACTGCTTTTACGGCATTTAAATATGCTAATTTTTTATCAAATTTTACAGGTATTAATTCATCGAAAAATTCGTTATTTTTATAGCAAGCTTCTAAATCATCATCAGTGGTAACAAGAGAAACTAATGTAATTTTGTATCCTTGTTTTTTTAGTTGTTTTAAAATATTGAACATACGCAATTTGTCGCCACCAATGGTAGGATATGGTAATCTTGTTGTTAAATATAAAACTTTCTTTTTACTCATGTCTGCCTCCTAATGCTAAAAATACGGCTTTAATAAGAATTCCTATTTCCCAGAATAAGTTGCGGTGTTTTAAATAGTACAAGTCGTATTGCAACTTTTCAGTTACATCATCTTCATTCACGCAATGTCCCTGATTAATTTGCGCCCAACCTGTCCAACCTGTTCTTGTCCACATTCTAGCGGCATAACCTTTAATATCTTTAGAATAAAGTGTTACCAAATCATCCCACTCGGCACGTGGTCCAACAATAGACATTTCACCTTTCAAAATATTTATCATTTGTGGGATTTCATCAAACCTTGCTTTTCTCACAAATTTGCAGAACGGAATTACTCTATCGTCCTCATCTTGATTTTCTGCATAACCGCCTTTTTTCACATTCTTTGGCACATAATCATTCGCATACATCGTTCTAAGTTTGTAGCACTTGAAAACTTTTCCACCCTTACCAACTCGATTCTGAGTATAAAGCGGATTCTTACCATCTGTTAACCAAACTCTAACCGCCACAGTCAGTGTAATCGGCAAGGTTACGGTCAAAATAATCGTTGCGGCGATTATATCGTAGATGCGTTTGCAGATGTCGTAAGCAAGTGAGCGGTTTTTCATAAAATTAAAAAACAAACCATTGATGGACATTCTGTCGATAAAATATTTCCCCGTTACCATTTCATAGAATTCAGGCATTGTATAAAGTTTCACCCTGCGAGGGATAGAATTAACCATCTCTGTCAAGAAAGCCTCTTCCATTCTTCTATGAATCGCAACAATCACGATATCAACAGACTTCTCTGCAATAATTTTATCTAAGCCGTCTTGCATTGTATAAATTTGAGTCGAATCAGAAACACAAACTTCATCATCAGTCGTATCTTTGACGAATCCGACAACATTCATCCTCAATGCTTTTTTTGCCATAATCTCATCGGCAATGAGTTTTGCATTCTTGTTTGTACCCATTATTAAAATGTTTTTTACTCGTTTAAAATTAAACAAATAATAATGAAAAATTATTCTATAAACTTTCAACAGTGCAAAAATCGTAATTGTATTAAGAATCAAGAATTTTGCAAGGCTAAAGTTCAAATTGAAAAACGCAAGCAAAATTGCTGCAGGAATTTGTGAAAAAATCACACCTTCAAAAAGCAAATAACAATTTTTGAGCGTATTATTGAACTCTCTAATTTTGTAATTAGCTTTCAAAAACAGAGTAAACAAGCCTATTGCAACGATTAGCAAAACTGTCGGAATTAACATTTTAGATGCTAAATTGAATTTATCATACCAAAAGTAGCTTGATAACCCGAAAATTAAAGCATCATACAAAAGCATTATTATTACTGATTTTGATAAAGTTTTCATCGTTTCCCTACCATCTTGTTACTACAAACGCTGTTGCTAAGATTGACGCCAAGCCTTTAAGTGTATCGCAAAGCGGTGTTAACCAATCATTACCGGCGATTTTTCTTGGAACAACAATTGTATCGCCTTGAGCAACCTTAGTCCAACCGTGAGCCTTAACTGCTCTACCGTTTACACCGACTTTATATAATCTGAATCGTGCAGCATTTGGAGTATAACCGCCAACTTCTTTGATATAGCCTTTTACAGTCATTCCGTTTCTATAAACAAAGGATTGTTCGTTATAAACTTCGCCCAATACGCTAACGTGGTTTGACAATCTTGGAATATATATCTCGTCGCCGTCTTGAACTTCAATATTATCAATATCTCTTACTTTGCTTAAATTGTTACTTTTGATATTCAAGGCTATTTGACCTGTGTATTTGCTTCTGTAATCATTTTTTTCTTCTTTAAGCATTGTAATCATATTTGCTTTAGCTTCCATAGAAGAATCTGTTTGTTTATATCCACTTGCAAGACGACCTTCTAACAAGCTTATATCTCGTTCATTATTTTTGCGCGCCAAATAAACTTGCTTAGCTTGAAGATTCTTTCTTACAAAAACTGTTCCTCTCAAATCAGCATCTTTTGTAAGTCCGTCCGCCATTGTAATCATATCAACAAGTCTTTTACCTTCTACAAATTTGAACACTCCTGGGTGAGTAACGAAACCTGAAACCTTAACATTTTTAATTGTTTCATTGCTTCTTAAAGTTCTGAAGAAAATTTTATCTCCTGGCATTAGAGATATAGATTTAATAGTATTTCCATTAATCATAATATCGTACAAGTAATAAACTTGAGTAGAACCATCTTCACCTAAGATTTCAACTGCTACGTTTTCTGCTGAAATAACACGAGCTTTACTTGTAGTTCCGCCTACCAAAGCAGGAGTATCATCAGATTTGAAAGACACATTAACGTTATTATCATCATCTTGTTCAATATTTGAATCGACAAATTGAATATCTGTTAAAACATCGTCTAATCGCATGTCATCCGTATACGTAAGATGTTTAGGCATGCTAATACATCCGAAAACATCAACAAATTCTGTATTAGTATTTTTATAAATATTGATTACGTCTTTTGGTTGTAATAGAGGATCGTTTGCACCTGCAAAAAATTCTTTCAAAAATACAGGAATTGTTTCAATCGTATTATCTTTTCCTGAAACACGTCTGATTACTGCTTGAGTAATAAATGTTTCTTCCAAAAGTTCATTTTCACTTTTTAAAATATCAGACAATCTCATATTAGGTTTGTAAGCAAATGTCGCAGGATGTTTTACGTTACCTTGAAGCGTTACAGTGTTTTCTGCAGTATTATATAATTCTCTAAACTCAACTACATCACCGCTAGAAAGCTTAGTATTTCTTGCTTCTATCCAAGAAACATTCTTAGCAGTTCTTTGAAGTGTATCTTTATCCAAGCTTGTCATTGTAACTTCGCTTGTTTGAGTTCCCGGAAGTAATCCGCCTGCAAAACTAACAAGTTTTTGCAAAGAATCGCCGTCTTTTGTTTCATAAATACCTGTTACTGAAACACCATTTTTCAACGCCACAACATTGCCGATTCCGCCAACAAAGATTTTATCGTTTGGACGTAAAATAATATCATCATCTTGTCCGCTGAAAATAGTTTTATACAAATCGACAACTCTGGTTTTTTTATTGCTTGTGTAAGAAATGTTTCTCAAAGTACCAGTTTTCTTAACTCCGCCTGCTGCACCTAAAGCATCAATAATTGAAGAGTTGTTGTTGATTACAACTTTGCCGGGTTTATTTACCTGACCGTAAACAAATACTGAAAAATCACGACCTGAAGCGATATTCAAGCGAACTTTCAAGTTATTGTATTTAGAAGATGCTAATCTGTTAATCGCAGATTCTACATCTTTAATGCTCTTATTTTCAGCTGGTACAATACCGATACCAGAAATGAAAATATTACCCTTTGAATCAACTTCTGTTTGAACAACAGGAGAAAGAAGATTTGAGCCGGAAATAGCAACAACATCAACAGAATCACCATATAAATAAGCACTTACTTTTTCACCGATACTCAATTTATAACTATCGTCAAATTTTCCGGTAGAATTCATGCCGGCACTTGGTGCAGTAAAGATATTATAGCCAACTTGAAATAATGGATTTGTAACTTTCTCAATATCGTTTCCATTAAATAATTTTTCTACTTGGCTGAATTCTTTTTGTTTCGCATTTTGAGTTAAACTCTGATAATTATTGGCAAAAGCATCTTGTTCTTTTGTTTGAATGTATTGTTTATATTCGTTAGCAGAATTCTCATCCCAATAATTCGGAGAAACAACTTTTGAATTATTGTTTTTTCTAAAAACGCTTCTACTGCTCTCTGCAAAAGCTGAATTCATAGAAAAACAAGTTGAACTTATTAATAGTGTTAATAATGATAATATCGCTATTTTCTTCATTTTTTCTCTTTTATTCCTTATTTATATTTCTCTACACATATTCCCTTGCTACTATGTAATAGCAATCTCCATTAATGACTTAATTGCAGGCCATTCAAGTTTCCACAAGCCTGATGCATCAAGTGCATAGTTTCCAACACAAGAAAGTTTGCAATCTTTGCATTTATTTACGGTTTCGATAAATACAGGGTCTTTAATTACGTCTTTTAAAGCTCTGCCTTTTACTGAAATAAATGGTTTTCTATCATAGCAACGCAACATATCTCCGTTTGAATAAATTACAGTTGCGATACGAGGCCAATGGCATTCGTAATAAGTTTTTTTGTTGATAATATAATCCATAAAATAGTATGAATTTCTTATTGGATAGCCTTGGCGTTTAAGTTCCTTAATCTTGATAAACATTTCCGCTAATTGGTCGTTTTCAAGTTCTGTTTCAACAACATTTGTAGCTTCGCCCGGAACGGACGCTGCTTTATTTACAGTAAAGTACAATAAGATATCTGCATCTTTACAGTATTGAGCAACTTCTTTGATTTGTTCAAAGTTAGTTTGAGTTGAAACCGTACAACAAATGTAAATTCTCATTTTTGGTGAATGGATTTTGTGATACTCAATACCGCTCATTACTCTATCGCAAATACCCGGCATATGACGAATATCATCGTGTGCTTTACCAACTGCATCTAAAGAACAAAACATCAAATCCGTATATTGACCAAACCCCGGATTTTCTTCTAAGAACCAACCGTTTGTTGCAATTTTAGTATATAAACCTGCATCGTGTGATGCTTTACAAATTTCTGTAAAATCTTTTCTCAAAAGAGGTTCGCCGCCCCAAAGGATAGAATCCATATAACCGATTTGACCAGCTTCTGTTAAAAGTCTGATGATTTCTTCTTTTGGCATATCATCTTGACCTTTTTTAGATTTCCAAAAACAGAAATCACAATCGCAGTTACAAGCACTTGTAACCATTAATGAAAAGCATAATGGTTTTGGATTTTTAGACAATCTGCTTGCAATGCATTCTAATGCTCCGCCGCCCAAGTGTCTGTAATATTTCAATCTTTCCAAAGTCATGTTATTTCTGGATTTTTTAAACATTAACTAACTCCTCTTCTTTTTTTATTTTCTTCATTTGTTTTCTTTTTACTAAATCTATAAACGCTTCAATTCTTGTGATATAACCGGCTTTTCCAGTTTGTTCGTCAAGAACTAAAGTTAAAACCGGAATGTTTTCTTCTTTGCTGACTTTTGACAAAATGTTTTGTGAAACAATCTCCGGCATACAAGAAAACGGCATTATGTGAATTACTCCATTAACATTGTTTTTGGCTGCATAAACAGTATCGCCTATTGTTTCTATACATTCTCCGCCGATTGCACGTTTCATATATTTTTCTGCATAACGTACACATCTTTCTCTATGAGATT